>JAFGKN010000833.1 GCA_016928605.1 Planctomycetota bacterium
CGGAATCTGGCCAAGGCGGCCGAGCCCCGGTTTCCCGGAACTGCGCAGAGCGCGCTGCGCATGCTGCGCGGAGTCCGCTGGCGAAACCGCAGCGGGAAGACCCGCGGGAGCGCCCTCCGGGGAAGCACCGCGAGTAGACACGGAGCCGCGGTTTTCCGGACCCTTCTCGAGGCGGAATCCCTGCGGCCAGGCGAGCTGAGCGCCGGCACGTCTACCGGTTCTGTTTTTGGAGCGCCAGGGGGTGACCACGACAGGCGCAGCCGCAACCATCCAGCCGCCAGACGCTCGCCTGCGGGGTTCGTCGCGGCCCAGGATCCGTATCCTGCGCGAGCGTAACAGCCTTTCCGGCCGCTGAACCCCGTCGAGCGCCGATCGAGGCCGAGCGCGCGGACTGTGCAGCGCAGGGCTCGCGTACGTCGTCCACGGCTCGGCTGCGCCGCCGCTCGGATCCCTCGCCCGCCTGAGAGCCGCGGTGACCATCGAGCCGCCCCCGCCCCGGTCCGGCTGAGGGGGAGTCTCCCACGGAGGATGCGCTGACGTGCGAGAGCTACCCTCCGCACCTCTGTCCCTGACAGAGCGACGGCGGGCTAGCGAGGACGAGTGGACCCGGGAGAGGCCTCCTCGAGCCTTCGAGGCTAGTCGTGGGGAGGCTGTCAGGCCCTTGCAGCGGAGCGGAGGATCTGCGAAATTCGTGCGTCCTCCATCCGGGGGCTTCGAACGCCATGAGCGACAAGACCGAGCGAAAACGTCTGGCCGTGCTGCGCCTCCTCCAGGAGGCTGCTCGCCCGCTGGGCAGCTCCAAGATCACCGAGCGCCTGCGGGCGATGGGGCTGGAGATCAGCGAGCGAACGGCTCGCCACTATCTCCTTTCGATGGACAGCGAGGGGCTCACCGAGAACCTGGGGCGGCGCGGGCGGAGGATCACCGATCGCGGGCTGAAGGAGGTGGCCGCGGCGAGAGTCTTCGAGAAGGTCGGCTACCTCGCCGCGCGGATCGACCAGATGACCTACCGGATGGACTTCGACCTCGCGCGGAGGACCGGTACTGTGGTCGTCAACGTGAGCGTGATCGAGCGCGGGGATCTCGAGCGCGGATCCCGCCTCGTCCAGGAGGTTTTCTCCGCGGGCTACGCGATGGGCAAGCTCCTGACCCTCTTCCCCGAGGGGAGCCGGCTGGGCGAGGTGGAGGTCCCCGCCGGGCATGTCGGAGTGGGAACCGTCTGCTCGGTCACCCTCAACGGCGTGCTGCTGTCGGAGGGGATCCCCACCCACTCGCGCTTCGGCGGCCTCCTGGAGCTCCGCGATGGCGAGCCGGCGAGGTTCGTCGAGCTGATCCACTACGAGGGGACGACCGTCGACCCGCTCGAGGTCTTCATCGGGAACCGCATGACCGACTACACGGGCGCCACGGAGACGGGCAACGGGCGCATCGGGGTGAGCTTCCGCGAGACTCCGGCCGACAGCCGGGAGCGGCTCGTCTCTCTGGCTCGATCTCTCGAGAAGTCCGGCCTCGGAGGGTTCCTCACCATCGGCTGGCCGGGCCAGCCGCTGCTCGAGATCCCCGTCAGCGAGGGGAGGATCGGCGCCATCGTCGTCGGAGGGCTCAACCCCGTCGCCATCCTCGTCGAGCACGGGATCCGCATACACTCCCGCGCTCTGGCCGCGCTCGTCGACTACCGGACGCTCTTCTCGTACGCGGAGCTCGACGACCGGCTGAGGAAGATCTGATGGGTGGAAGCTGCTCCGGGCGGCGGGGAGTCGACGCGCAGAACCCGGGCCGGAAGAGGAGGAAAGAGTCATGCACCGAGGGATCAGCGCGCCCTGGATCGCTCTGCTGCTGATCGGTCTCGCCGCGGGTCCCGGATCCGCGCAGATGCTCCTCACCGGGCGCCTGCTCGCGGCGCGCCAGGACCGGAGCGCGGAGACCGTCCCGCTCACCGCGGTCTACGTCTACGCGAGCCTTCCCGGCGGCGCGAGCGAGTCGCTCGGCTTCCGCACCTGGGAGATGCATCCGGCGGGCTGGTTCCGGCTCTCCGGCAGCTCGGGCTGCTACACCGCTCTCTTCGCCGGCCCCGCCCACTTCCTGCGGCCGGTGGTGCTGACGAACCTCCACCTCGGCGACGGCGAGACGATCGACCGCACGGTGCGCGCCTGCTTCGACCTCGCCTCCTTCCACGAGGGGGGCTGGGATCCGAGGCCGGCCCGAGAGTACTACCAGGTCTTCACGGCGCGGAGCCGGTCGGTCACGCACGTGGGATTCAAGCTCGCCCACGACGGCGTCGACGGCGCCGGCCCGGGGCAGCAGGATCTTCTCGTGTCGATCCACCGCTGCGGCGAGGGGCCTCCGCCGAGCTGGGAGCAGGTGGGCCCGGCGATGCCGGTCCTCGACGTCGACTGCGGCGGGCCGAAGAGCTATGCCTGGTCGGCTGGATGGGTCTCCGGCGAGGTCCCGACGCGCCGGGGCGAGCCGTACGCCGTCCGCATCCGCGCGCGCGATCCGGGAGGGAGCTTCCAGGCCTTCTGGCGAGAGACCGGCGGAGCGCCGCGCTGCTATCGCGTCGGGGAGGGCGGCGGAGAGCTCATCGCCCGCGAGATCTGGCTCTCGGTGGCGGGGGACGGAGACGGGCTGCTCATCCCCTACGCGAAGCGCGTGCACAGGGAGTTCGCGGAGCTGACGCGCTTCGCGTCCCGCTGGTCGCAGACCTACATCGCGCGGGGGCGCGGCCTCGCCGGCGTGATCCTGTGCGCGGCGGTGAGCGGCGTCCAGCCTCCGCTGAGCCGCCAGCGCGTGCGGTTGAGGGTACGCCGCGGCGGACCCGACGGCCCGCCGGTGGGCGCGGCGAAGATCGCGGCCGGGAGCGGCAACTACACGGGAGATGCCTCCTGGGGCACCTTCGGGGCGGCCTTCGCGCCGGGCGAGGTCGACCTCGTCCCCGGCGAGACGTACGCCCTCGAGATCGAGAGCATCGAGAGCCACCACACGCTCCACGACTACGTGAACATCAAGGGGATGGCGAGCGACAACCGCCCCGGCTTCAACCCCTATCGCAAGGCCCCCGGCGA
>JAFGKN010000834.1 GCA_016928605.1 Planctomycetota bacterium
GGCGCCCATCAGGCGCCGAGGAGGGGGAGGCCGCGTGTCGCGGCCGGTGCGGGGGAGGGTCCGCCTCCCCCGCAAAAAGGGATGGCGCGGTTTAAAACCGGTGTCACCCGGTTTTGAACCACGCCGGAATTCGAACTTCGCCGCGGCCGAGCGACGGGCGCGGTTCAAGACCGGCGCCCGCGGCGCTCGAGGAGCACCGGCCGCCGGCGATACCGAGGCCGAAGAGCCTCAAGGAGGAAACATGATCAACGCACGTTGGCGCCTGTCGATAGCACTCGTCAGCGGTCTCCTGCTCGTCCAGGGCTGCGGCGGCACGGATGTCGTGGACGATGCGGCCAGGACCGCGGCGGTCTTCGCCGGCTGCGACTGGGTCGACAACCCCGGCCTGATCAAGGACCACCTCGCGACGGTGGGCAGCTCGCCGTTTCTGGGGAACCTCTCGCAGGCCCGCGACTCGGCCGTTGCCAACGGCAGGGCGCAGCTCGCGGCCACGCTGAAGACGCGCGTCGAGCAGCTCATCGAGGACTGGGCGAAGACGGCCGGCGACCTGAACCGAGCCAAGGAGACGCTGACCGCGCTCGTCAACAACGAGACCTTCACGCGGCAGTTCACCAACACCGAGGTGCTCGGCACGCGCCCCGTGCGCTACTGCCCGTCTCACAGCGCCGAGCTCAAGCCGGGCGACACCATCTACGCCCTCGTGGTGCTCGAGAACCCCGTCACGTGGCAGGAGAACATCGACGACTCGTTCGAGGACGCCCTCCTGCGCGACGAGATCCTCTGGAAGACGGAGGCGCTCAAGGCCGGCGCTCGCGACCGCATGGACGCGCTGAAGAAGGAGAACGAGCAAAGGCGCCTCGAGCAGATGAGAGCCTACAGCATGACGCCGTCGACGCCCGCGCCGGAGCCCACTCCTGCGCCCGCGCCCGCGGAGACCGAGTAGTGCGATGCCTCCCGAGCACCGCGCGCTTCGGAGCGCGGTGCTCAGAGATCGCAGTCCCTCTGGGGCTGATCCTGCTGGCCTCCTGCGCCGGAGCGCCCGGATCAGCCCCGGAGGGCGTGCCCGGCTGGGTCTGGAGCGTCCCCTATGACGAGCAGTACCTCTACGGCCGCGGGACTTACGCGCACTCCCTCTACCCGGAGGACAACGAGAAGAACGCGCGCGAGGAGGCTCTGACCTCCCTGGCCCGCCAGATCCGGACCCACGTCAAGGATCTCCTCGTGATGCGCGGCACGTCCGACTCCGCGTCGATGGACCGCCTCACGCGCCTGGTCGCCGACAACGTCATCGAGGGGGCCCAGCACGTGGAGACCTGGACCGACTGGGACGGAGTGGTGCGCGTCGACGGCCACGACCACGGGAGGGTCTGGGTGCTCGTGCGCATGGAGAAGGAGCGGGTGCTGGCCGCGGCCAGGAGCACTTCCTCGAGCTGAGCGGGCGCGAGCCCGCGATCCGCCGCGGCGCCCATCAGCATACCGCGGGCTGCCTACCGGCAGCTCTCCGGCGGCATGCGGCAGCCGAGCAGCTCGTCCGACTCGAGCGCGGATGTGCCGCAGCCCGGGAACGGCGCCGGCATCACGGGGCCGCCGAGGAAGAGATGCGAGAGCAGGTAGATCGGGTCGGTGATGTTCACGTCTCCGGCGCCGTTCGCATTCAGGGCCGACAGGCAGCCCGGCTCCGCGGCTCCGAGGAACAGCCAGCTCAGGATGCAGACAGCGTCCGAGATGTCGACGCGGCCGTCGTCGTTGCAGTCGCCGCGGCGGAATCTCGGGGTCTGGACCTCCGAGCCGAGCCGGATGAAGTACCCCTCCCCTCGTCGGATCGGGAAGTCCACGCCGAAAATCTCCCCGCCGGCGCGGCCGACCTCCTCCGGCTCGCCGCTCTCCGGGTTCAGGTGCCGGATCCCGATGTCGACGTCCGGGAACTCCTCTAGGAGCCGGAGGGCCGACTCGTCTGGCCCCGGACACGGGAACGCCACCAGGCGGATGCCCGGCTCGATCCGCGTCTCGATGCACTCGACGCTCCCGAGGAGCTCGACATCGAACTCCGTCGCGGCGATCACTCGCACGCCCTCATCGAGCGCGATCGGGAAGTCCTCGCCGGCGGGGAATCGGTCCTCCCAGACCGCGGCCGCGAACTCGCCGCGCTCGCGGTCCCACCTCATCACGGCGTCCACGCGCTCCGGACCGCCGAGCGCCTCGAGGAGGCTGAAGGCGGAGCGGCACTCCTCGGGCGGCAGGCCGATGAGGTTCGGGCCCGGCCGGAAGTGATACGACCAGAGGCTGTCGCAGACGTCGCCGACGCCATCCCCGTTGGCATCCTCCTGGCCCGGGTTGTACCGCTCCGGGCAGTTGTCCTCGCCGTCGGGAACGCCGTCGCCATCGGTATCGGCAGAGAGCGGCAAGAGCCCACTTTCGATCTCCATGCGGTCGGGCATCCCGTCTCGGTCCGTATCATCGTGGAAGGGGTCGGTCCCGAAGACGAGGATTTCTGCGGATCGCACGAGCCCGTCGGCATCGTCATCGCTCGATGCGTCGAAGGGGTCGTCGGGATCGAGCGCCGGCTCGGCCTCCTCGACCTCGTCGGGGATGCGATCACCGTCGCGGTCGCGAAGGATCTCGACCTCGATCGATGCGACTCCCGGAGGCTCGTCGCCGCGAAAGACGCGCAGGATGATCAGATGGCCGCCGGGGGGCAGCCCCTCGAGGCGGAGCGAGGGGCCCTCGCCCACCAGGCCGAGCGCGGGCGTCTCCCACAGGTACTCCGCCCCCTCTCCGAGCGGCGACCCGTCGACGCCGGTCGCGATGCCCTCGAGAGCCAGACAGCGCGATTCAGCGATCCGGACCCCGCCGGGCGGAGGCAGGATAGAGACGAGCGGCGCCTTCGGCTCGATGACGAACGCTCCGGAGACGGCATCGCCCGTGTGCAGCCCGTCCGTCGCGGTCACGCGGATCCTGCCGTCGCCGGTGGGCCGCGCGAGGTGGGTGGGCCACGCAAAGGACGTCTCTGTCGTGCTGGCGATGAGCGGCTCGTAGCTCTCGCCGCCATCGCTCGAGAGGTGGACCGAGAAGCGGAGATCGTCCCCATCGGGATCGTGGCCCGTCCAGCGGATCACGGTCTCGGCGCCGGCTGCGAACACC
>JAFGKN010000835.1 GCA_016928605.1 Planctomycetota bacterium
CGGGCAGAGGATTTGCCGCTGGAGGAGAATCCGGAGCTTTACTTCCAGGCGTCGATGTCTTAGCTTCGGACTCGTGGATCGATTCGGTGCGCGTGCGCTGTGACCGCTGAGGCTTCCGGGAGCGCCAGGCTTGAGCGTCCCATCGCCGGCCTCGGCCCGGTGACGATGTGCGCATCGCGTTCAGGTTCCTGCCCTCGCCAGAAGTTCTCCGCAGGGGGTCTGGACGGTCACTTTTTTCGAGAGGTAAGCGATGGACAGGCGAGAGTTCTTGAAGCACGTAGCAGCGTGGTCCGTCGGCGCGACGGCGGTTCCCCCTCTGTTCGAGATCACTCCGGGGCTGCTGGCGGCGGAGGCTGCGCCGCCGATCGTCTCGGTGGCCAAGGGCAAGGACTACGAGGACCTGGTGACCAAGACCCTCAAGCCGCTGGGAGGCATGGGCGCGTTCGTCAAGAAGGGCCAGACCGTGGTCGTCAAGCCCAACATCGCCTGGGACCGCAGTCCCGAGCAGGGGGCCAACACGCACCCTCTCGTGGTGAAGCAGGTGGTCAGAGAGGTGCTCAAGGCCGGCGCTTCTAGAGTGCTGGTGTTCGACCGGCCCTGCCAGGATCAGCGCCGCACGTACGCGAACAGCGGGATCCGGAAGGCCGTGGAGTCCATCGACGACAGCCGCGTCACTTGCACCTACGTCGACGACCGGAAGTGGGTCCCCGTCAAGATCGAGAAGGGCAAGGCCGTCAAGGAGTGGCAGTTCTACAAGGACGCGCTGGAGGCGGATTGCTACATCAACGTCCCGATTGCCAAGCACCACAGGAGCGCCACGCTGACGATAGGACTGAAGAACATCCTGGGCATCGTCGGAGGAAACCGCGGCGAACTGCACACGTCGCTGGGCCAGAAGCTCGCCGACCTCAACACCGTCGTCCGCCCGCACCTGACGATCGTCGATGCCACGCGCATACTGCTCCGCAATGGACCCGTTGGCGGAAACCTCGAAGACGTCAAGGTGCTGGACACCATCATCGCGTCGCCCGATACGGTTGCGGTCGATGCCTACGCGACGACCCTCTTCGACAGGAAGCCCGAGGAGATCGAGTCCACCAAGGCCGGCGCCGCTCACGGCCTGGGTGTGATGGACTTGGATCAGATCAAGCTGATAGAAGCCTAGAAGACGGCTCAGATACTGCGCATGTCGCTCAAGTGGAAGATCCCGTGGAGGATCTGGCGCCGGCTCACGCAGATCGGATTTCTCCTGTTCTTCCTCTGGCTCTTCCGGAGGACCGAGTACGACGGCATCCGTGAGCTACCGGCCGCGGTGACGTTCTTCTTCCGGGTGGATCCCCTGGTGGCGGCGTCGGCGACCCTCGCGGCAAAGCAGGTGATCGCGGTCCTCTGGCCGGCGCTTGTCACGATCGTCCTGACGGTGATTCTCGGCCGCTTCTTCTGCGGCTGGGTCTGCCCTCTCGGCACCCTTCTCGACGGAGCCCACCGGCTGATCCCCGCACGTGTGCAGCCGCCGGCGAGGAGCTGGCGCAAGGTCAAGTACTTTCTCCTGGGGCTGATTCTCGCGGGCGCGCTTCTGGGGCTGCCGCTCGTCGGGTACTTCGATCCGTTTGCGATCCTCTTCCGAGGCCTGGCGTTCGCGGTCGATCCATTCCTGAACGGAACGATACGAAGCGCTTTTGACTGGCTCTACAAGACGGCGCCGGAGGGCGTCACGGCCGTCAGCGAGTCCGTCTACTCGTTCCTGAAGGCCCACGTGCTGGCGATCAGTCCCAACGCCTATTATCTGGCGGGTGTTTCCTTCATGATCCTCGCCGCGGTTTTCGTCCTGGAGCGGCTGGAGCGGCGATTCTGGTGCCGCAACCTCTGTCCCCTCGGGGCCCTGCTGGCCGTCTTCGGGCGCTTTTCCTTCTTGCGGCGCATTCCCTTCAAGGCGTGCCCGGACTGCTCCCGCTGTCAGACCGACTGCCGCATGGGAGTCTTCGACCACGAGGGCGGCCGGATGTCTCCGGAAGGCTGCAATCTGTGCCTCGACTGCGTGGACGACTGCCCCAAGGGGATCGCCAGGTTCAGCTTCCGGAGACCGAGGGTCGCTCCCGCTCCGTTCGATCCCTCCCGCCGGCTATGGCTCGGCGCGACCGGCGTCGCGGTGATCGGCGCCGCCGCTGTCAGCATGGACCGCAACAAGATGGCGCGCGCCGCCCGGGGAAGCCTGCTCCGCCCTCCCGGCGCGATTCGCCCCGGAGTCGACGAGAATGACTTCCTCGAGCTCTGCGTTCGCTGCGGCAAGTGCCTGAAGGTGTGCCCGACGAACGTGATCCAGCCGGCGCTCCTCGAGAGCGGCTGGGAAGGCATCTTCTCCCCCAGGATGGCGACGCGCCTGGGCTACTGCGAGTACAACTGCACCCTCTGCGGGGAGGTCTGTCCCACGGGCGCTCTTCCTCGCCTCACGGAAGAAGAGAAGCACGAGGTTGTGCTGGGAAAGGCCGAGTTCGACACGAGCCGCTGCTTGCCTTACGCCAGGGCCGAGAACTGCCTCGTCTGCGAGGAGCACTGCCCGGTACCCGACAAGGCTATCCGCGTCCGTGACGTCGAGATGACGAATACCCGTGGCGAGAAGGTGACGGTGCAGCAGCCTTACGTGGAGTTCGATCTCTGTATCGGCTGCGGCATCTGCGAGAACAAGTGTCCGCTTCCGGGAGCAGCCGGCATACGTGTGCTCCCGGCCGACGAGGCTCGAGTGATGGGAGAGAGTGCGGCTGACGGCTACGGATACTAGCCCGCTTCCGCTTCGGAGGGGCAGCC
>JAFGKN010000188.1 GCA_016928605.1 Planctomycetota bacterium
ACCGCCCCCCGCAACCAGCCGCCGCCTCGGTCTCGGACTGGGTCTCTGTCTCCGCCTCTGCGTCGGCCTCTCTCTCCGCCTCTGTCTCTGCCTCCGGCTCCGGCACGTAGACGTTCGCGGTGACGGGGAAGCCGGGGCGGCTCTCGAAGACGACGCGCTCGATCGAGTAGCCGTCGCGACGCGCGATGCCGATCGTCCGCGCGCGGAGCGGCGTGCGGGGAGGGAGCGGCTCGAGCCCCAGGGCATCGCGCAGGCGGGCGCGGAGCCGGTCCTGCTCCCGCCGCACGCGGTCCGGATCCGCCGCCGGATCGAGGGCGCGCCGGCGGAACTCGAGATCGGCGGCCTCGGCGCGCGCCGAGGTCCTATCGATGAGGAGCGCGACCTCATCCCGCTTCTCTCCGTCCTCGCCGCTGGCGAAGAGCCGCTCCTCGAGCCGGTCCCGCAGGCCGGGGTCGAGCTCGAGATCGGAAGTGACGAGCAGCGCGTCGACGACCTCGAAGCCGTCGCCCGCGTCCCGCACAACGA
Source organism: Planctomycetota bacterium (assembly GCA_016928605.1). Classification (GTDB taxonomy): domain Bacteria; phylum Planctomycetota; class UBA8108; order UBA8108; family UBA8108; genus JAFGKN01. The sequence goes on from JAFGKN010000188.1 coordinate 526, forward strand.
GTCGATGGCGTCCCTCGGCGAGGTCGGCGTATCCGGCGAGCTGCCAGCGGTACTGCTGGAGCGCTCGATCGCGGTGCGTGGGAGGGAGATCCTCCTCCCCCACCGCCAGGGAGAAGCTCCGGTCCTGGCCGTCGCCGAGGTAGCCCCGCGCCCACACGGCATGCCTGCCCGCCCGGCTGACATCCACGTCTCCGCGCAGGACGCTCTGCGCCACGCCGCGGGCGTTCGACACCCGGAAGCCGCGGCCCGAGTAGCCGGGGATGTTCGTCTGCTCGTTCCAGCTTCCCTCGAGATCCTCCGCCTCGATGCGAAGCGCAGCCGCGCCGGAGGCCGGCTTGGCTAGCCCGGAGAGCCGCCGGATGCGGATCCACGCGATGGCGGGCGCTGGCGATGGAGCCGGCGCTGCGGACGCGATGAGCGGCTCGATGCGCAGCACGGTCGTCTCGCGGTCGATCCAGAGCCCCGGCGCGTCGAAGGTGATCGCGTCGAAGCCGGTGAACGCGCCTCCCCGCACCACGGCGCTTCGCCCGTTGATGGTGCAGCGAGCGGCGGCGTGCGGAGCGGCCTGTCCCCACCCGATGTCGATGGCGCAGGGCGCGCCGCGGCATAGGCGCGCGCGCACCTCGAGCGGACCGCGCTCGAGCGAGCGGCACTCCCGCGCCGCGAGGCGGTCGGGCCGGGGGAAGTCGACATCGGTGACCGGGGCGCCGGTCGGGCCGGCCGCTTCCGGGGGCGCAGCGCCGGCCGCCGGAGCCTCCGCAGTTGCCGGCGCCGCCAGAGCCGCCAGATGCGGCGTGCCGCCGGCGTGGATGCTCCGGAGCGCGAGGCCGAGCCAGACGAGGAGAGCTGACGGAAGCCCGCGCCCAACGGAGAAGCGAATCGTCGTTTGCATGCCGGGAGCCCTGAACAGCCGGGGGAGCGAGCGCCCTTGGTGTCGGATTCGCACAACGATTCGTGAAAACCGGCACTTTGGCTCCGCCGCCGGGGCATCCGGCGGCGGGAGGGCGCGCGCTCCATCGAGCGTCAGGATGCGCGCCGAGTCAACCGTCGAGATCGCGCTCTACACGAGCCCGCCCTGCAGCATGGCGTCGGCGACCTTGATGAACCCCGCCACGTTGGCTCCCTGGACGTAGTCTGTCGTGTCGCCGCTCTTGCCGAAAAGCACGCAGCTCTTGTGAATCGAGTGCATGATGCGCTGCAGCTGGCCGTCCACATCTTCGCGCGATCGGCGCATGCATCCGCTGTTCTGAGACATCTCCAGGCCGGACACCGCGACGCCGCCGGCGTTTGCGGCCTTTCCAGGTCCGTAGAGGATCTTGGCGCTCTGGAAGACGTGCACGGCCTCGGGCGTGGAGGGCATGTTGGCGCCCTCGGAGACGCAGATGCAGCCGCTCTTCACGAGCTTGCTGGCGTCATCTCCATCGATCTCGTTCTGCGTCGCGCTGGGAAAGGCGAGATCGCACTCGAAATCCCAGGGCTTTCGTCCGGCCAGGTACTCCGCGCCCTTGAAGTGGTTCGCGTACTCGTGGATCCGTCCGCGACGGGTGTTCTTCAGCCCCATGATCCAGGCCAGCTTCTCCTCGTCGAAGCCATCCTTGTCCAGGATCGTCCCGCCGGAGTCCGAGAGCGTGATGACCTTCGCGCCCCTCTGGATCAGCTTCTCCACCGTGTACTGGGCGACGTTCCCGGAGCCGGACACGACGGCGACCTTGCCCTTCAGGCCCTCGCCGCGCGTCGCGAGCATCTCCTCGGCGAAGTAGACGCAGCCGTAGCCAGTGGCTTCCGGCCGCATCAACGAGCCGCCGAAGTTGAGCCCCTTGCCGGTCAGGACGCCGCAGAACCTGTTGGCGAGCTTCTTGTACTGTCCGAACAGGAAGCCGATCTCGCGCCCTCCGACGCCGATGTCGCCGGCGGGGACGTCGGTGTCCGGGCCGATGTGGCGGAACAGCTCGCTCATGAACGACTGGCAGAACCGCATCACCTCGTTGTCGGTCTTGCCCTTGGGATCGAAGTCGGAGCCGCCCTTGGCTCCGCCCATGCTCAGCGTCGTCAGGGCGTTCTTGAAGGTCTGCTCGAACGCCAGGAACTTGAGGACGCCGAGATTGACGCTGGGATGAAAGCGCAGCCCGCCCTTGTAGGGGCCTATGGCGCTGTTCATCTGCACGCGGAACCCGCGGTTGACATGGATCTCGCCGGCGTCGTCCATCCACGGCACGCGGAACATGATGACGCGCTCGGGCTCGACGATGCGTTCGAGGATCTTGGCTTCCAGGTAGTCCGCCCTGGACTCGACGATCGGCATCACGGAGTGGACGACCTCGCCGACCGCCTGGATGAACTCCTCCTGTCCCGGATTCTTGGCCTCGACCTGCCTCAGGAACCTCTCCGCGGAAGTCGCAGCCCTGGAGCGCTCTTCCGGCTTCACATGGATTCTCGCGTCAGAGTCGTACATCGTCTCTTTCTTTCTTTCTTTCTTTCTCAATTCGCCGGCATGTGCGGTCGCCATCTCTTCCGGCAGAATGCTGTCTGAGACCATGAGACGGAAGGCGCTTCAGAGCGTCCCCGACGCATCGCAGAAGCGGTGTATGTAGTCTATGTAGTGTTTCAGCAACCAGAACTTCTCGAGGAACTCCGCCCAGCCGCAGGACGGCGTGAAGCCGTGGCTCATCTCCTTCAGCACC
>JAFGKN010000836.1 GCA_016928605.1 Planctomycetota bacterium
GAGGTTCGCCGGTTGCCCTTCCGCGCGCCGATCTCCCGCACGCGCCAGGCGCGCGCCGCCGCAAAGCCCACGCGCGAGGCCGGGAGCGGACAACCTCAGCTCCCCGCGCCAAGGCGCCTCTGGGAAGTGATGGTCGCCCCACGCGCGCAAGACGACCAAAACCGCCCGCGCAGAGATCTCCTCCCGAGCTCAACTCGGACAAGCCGCAGCCCTCCGGCAAGCCTCTCCAGATCGGCTGCAGCGGCTCGCCGATCCTCCTCCTCGGAGCCACCTTCAGTTCGCTCGATTTGCGAGCTTATAGCGCTGGCTGTCCCAGTCGAAGTCCTTGTTGAGGTACTTCTTCAGCGTGGCGGAGACCCGCTGGTTCAGCTCGTCCATCTCCAGCTCCGTGTCGTAGCCGGCGATCACCACGCGGCTGGCGATCTCCGAGACCTTCAGAGGAGAATCGGACTGGTCCAGGACCTCGATGATGTAGTCCTTCAGCCGGGTCTTCTTCTTGGGAAGGATCTCCTTGACGCCGTTCTCCTTGAGCGCTCCCTGGCTCAGCCGGTACTTCTTGCTCTCTTTCTCGAAGATGTCGTACCGCTGCAGCGCCTGGAAGACCGTGTTGTAGAAGGAGCGCGGATTGGTCGACGCGGAGACGTAGCCGGCCGACGGCAGCCTCTTCTGGATATCCGAGGGGGAGAGAGGCTCTCTCGCGTCGAGCAGGACCTGAGCGATGTAGTCCTTGAGGTTCCTCTTCCGCCTACCGCTGAGGAAGCTCGGCTTCGTCTCCGGCTCGCCGTCGACTCCGTCGCCGGGACTCCCTGGTGACGCAAGCTCCTCCGAGCGCTCGATCGCATCGATCGCGTCGTCCAGGCGCCGGAGCTCCAGCCGCAGCTGATCCCGCTGCCGGAGAAGCTCCGATAGGCCCTGACTTCTCTTCTTGCGCTCGAGAAGCTCCTCGAGCTCCCGGATGGTCAACTGCTCAAGCACGTTGGTCGACAACTTCGAAATCATGATCATTCCGTTTCCCGTGCGTTTTGCGCCCCACAGACACAGTCTGGACGAGACCCTGCCTGTCGGCTCCCGCACTCTACTGGATACCGCAGCAAGACAAACCGTGCACCACCACCATGCTCATGACAGGAATCAACGAGTACCTCCGCCACCGGAAAGTCGACCCACAACAGTCCGCTCCTTCCCACCGGTTTCGAGCAGACTTCGATCCTCCGGGGCGAACTACGCTCTGCAACGGAAACACCACGCCACCATGGCCACCAGAAGCCGCGGCACCACCCGGCGGGCTTCCAGACTGCAGCGCTGAACTTCTGACTATGCCCGGCCGATCCCGGCCGCCGGGATGCATGCAGCTCGATCAGGCGGCTCGCAGACCACCATGTACGCCGTCGCAGGCACGCCTGCATCGACGCTGCCGGAGGGCGAACGGTTCCCTCGACGCTGCGCCGTCTGCTCCGTGGGTTTCCCTATCTGCTTTTTCTGGCGTGTATTATAGCCACGCAGAAAGGCATCTCAATAGAATTCCAGAGCGAGGGGAGTTTTTCTTACCGGCCGCGGGTCTGGAGGAGGCGTCTCCTCGGGCGTCTCCCCCGCCGCCACGGCGGAGATCGCAGGCACGGGCTGAGCTGCCGCGTGGAGCAGCGGAAAGAGGGTGGGATCGTAGTGGCCCGTCTCGGCGCCGCGGGCCAGGCGGTCGAGAGCCAGACGGCAGCTGAGCGTGCGGCGGTACGGCCGGAGCCCCGTGAGGGAGGCGTACGAGTCGACCAGGGCGATCGCCCGCACCAGACGCCGCAGCTCGCCGCCCTTGAGCCCGTTGGGATACCCGCTTCCGTCCAGGCGCTCGTGGTGGTCGCGGGCCACCAGCGCCAGCTCGGCCCACTCCTTGCCTTCGCCGAGGATCAGCGCGTGGCCGAGGCGCGTGTGGCTCTGGACGTCCTTCTTCTGGCGAGGCTCGAGCCGCGCGAGCTTGCGGAAGGCGGGGTGGTCGAGGAAGACCATCCCGATATCGTGGAGCAGGCCGGCCAGAGCGTACTCCCAACGCCGCAGCTGCATCCATTCAGCGGGAGCGATGGCCGCGCCGAGAGATGCCGACAGGAGGGCGTGCGGAGCGAGCCAGCTCTCCCGCCCTCCGGCATACACGTCGGCCGGAGTCAGCACGCCGCTCCGCTCCTGCAGAGCCAGGAGCTCCTCGACGATGTTCCGGCTGCGGGTCATGTCGATGCGCTTGCGCTCGCGGGCCTCCCCGAAGAGGTCTTCCACCTTCTCGATCAGACCTTCGACCTTCGACGGATCGGCCCACTCGGCGCGCGCGGGTAGCTCCAGGTCTCCGGGCTCGCCGCCGGGCGGAGGACTCCATCGCGCTCTCGCCGCTCTGGCATCTCGGGGAGAGGAGCCCCCTGCCGGCCGAGCCAGCCCCTCCCGCATCTCGCGCAGCATCGACAGCGCCCTCCCGCGCACCGGCTCCTCCAGGTCGCTGCGGCAGGTGTTCTCCGCCAGGAAGCAGCGGATCGCCTCGGCATCCGTCAGCTCGGCGATCACCGCGGGGATCCTCTTGAGGCCGGCGGCCCGAGCCGCCAGGAGCCTGCGATAGCCGCAGACGACCTGATGGCCGGCCGGCGCGGGACGCACCAGAACCGGGTTGATCACGCCGTGAAGACGCACCGAGCTCAGGAGCAGTCCTGAGGAGGGATCCTCGGTCCGCGGAGGAAACGGAGGGGACCTGAGAAGCTCCTCCACATCCAGCCAGCACAGTCTGCGGTCGCTCTCGTCCATCGCGATGCCTCGTGTCATGGCAGCCCGGTCCGCGAGGCCGGCAGCGGGCCGCCTCCGCCGGGCGCCGGTTCGGCGCGGGAATGCCCCGGAAACGTCCGGGCGCCTCTGGTAACGTCGGCAGAAAGGGGCTCCGGGCTTGACGGGCCCTCCGGCCGCCGGCCTCTGCA
>JAFGKN010000837.1 GCA_016928605.1 Planctomycetota bacterium
CCGATCTCGAGGCTCAAGTCCATCCGCAAGATGGGCGGGCTCGATGAGAGCGAGGTCGCGTTCCTCAAGCGGCTCTTCCTGACAGAGACTCAGGGCGATGGCGGCGACGGCAGCGACGGCCGATCCGGCTGCCCCTTCGGCCGCGGCTCCTGATCCCTGGGGGCACGGGTGGTGAGCGCGCCGGTCTCGCCGCACGTCGACGTCTGGCGCGACGATCGGCCGGGCCGCCCGCTCCGCGCGAGGCAGGCCGCGTTGTTCCGGGGCCGCCCCGGCATTCGCGGTGGAGCGCTCCGCAGCTCGTCAAGGCGACGCGGCAGCCGAGCCGGCGCGGATCGAGCGCGCCAGTGCGAGGATGTTCACCCCAGGTGCCTGCGGACGCAGCGGCACCGTACGCGGGCGGAGCGGAGATCTCCTTCGCCGGCCGGCGCACCGCCGTAGAGGGTGCCGTACACGCTTTCCACGAGGCCGTCCAGCGCGGCGTCCAGATCCTGGGCTCGGTGCTTGAACCGCCGCCCGTGCTCCCTGGGCGTCTCGTGGGACAGACGGTGGCTTCTCGTCTTCACGAGATCGCGCTGCAGCCGGTGGTACTCGAGGAGGAGGGCGTCGGCCGGCGATAGCTCATCCGCCGAGTCGATCTCCTCTCCGGCGAGTTCCGCCTCCGCGTCGGCCCCCGTCTCTTCCTCCTCCGCGTCGGAGGAGCGGCGCCGGCGCTTCCTCGGGCTCGGCCTGAGGAAGCTCACGAGGACGAGCGCTGTCGCGGCCAGCGCGAGCGCGCCGAGGACGTAGCGCGCGACCGCGCCGCGCGCTTCTGACCGCCAGAAGGCGAAGGCAGCGGGTCGGCGGCCATCAGGAGGCGGGCGGCGGCGGCCCGGCTCCCCGCCGGTCTCCTTTTCCTCGTTGGGAAGACGCACCGTGACCCACGCCGCATCCTGATCCGATCCGGAGCCTTCCGCCGCCGCGGCGAGTTCCTCCTCCTCGTCCTCGCCTGGGCTGGCCGACTCCGCGTACCGGCCCGCGCTCCCCGTCTCCGGGGCGGGCTTCTTCGAGCCGCTCCACTCGACGTCCCCCGCCGCGTCGCCCTCGAGCTCCGCGTCGCCGCCCGGGCCGGCCCTCCCCGTCGAGAGGAGACCGGGTCCCTCGCGCGCCAGGAGGGCCGCGTCGCTCTCGAGCAACTCGACCCAGGCCGTCGCGTCGACCGGATACCATCCGTGCTGCGGGACGAAGATCTCGACCCATGCGTGAGCGGAGGCGTTTCTCACGACGGCGGCTCCCTCGGCGTCCACCTCGCTGCCGAGGAATCCGACGGCGACGCGGCTGGAGACTCCCGCGGCGCGCAGCAGGAGGGCGGCGGCTGTCGAGAAGTAGGAGCAGTCTCCCATCTTCGCGGTCAGCAGGAAATCGCGGAGGCGGTGCTCGCCATCGCCCCAGGTCGTCGAGATCGAGTACACGAGCTCGGCGCTGAAGTAGCGCCGCAGGCGGCGGACGCTCTCCTGGATGGAGCTCGCCCGGAGCTTCTTGTCGGAGGCGAGCCGGACGAGGTCGAATCCCAGGTCCGCAGCGGGCGGAACGTGCAGGTAGCGGGAATCCGAGTGCGTGCCGGCGGCCTCGCCCGGCGGGAGAGGGCTGTAGGCGGAGGGCGAGGGAGCGGCGCGCAGGAAGTACCGCATGCCTCTCTGGACGGGAGGCGCCGCTGGAAAGAGATCGCCGAAGTCGTTGCGGTAGACGTGGCCGCCCGGCTGCGACGGATGGATCGGGCCGAGCTCGCGGGTGAAGTAGGGAGCGACCAGGTTCCGGAAGACGGGGGTGACCACCTCCACCTCGATCCTCACTCCGCCGCCGCCGGCCGGCGCATCGACCCGGAGCGTGGAAGTCTCGCCCCAGGGGATCGTCTCGTAGTCCGTCGCCTCCACCCAGGAGCCGGTGCGGGCATCGAACCGCGAGAACGTCATCCCTTTCCAGAGCAGAATGCTCGGCTCCCACTCCCGCGCAGCGCTCGCGGCCGGCCGGCCCTGCTCGTCGACGATGCGCGCCTTGAGCACGACGCGCCGGTCGAACCGCGGAGTGGCCAGCGCCGAGAGGGAGATCTGCTGGGCATATCCGATGGTGCGCCTGCCGCCCGCTTCCTGCCCGGCGTAGGCGCTCGGCCTCTCTCCGAGTTCGCCGTCCACCTGCCGGGGAAAGAGCGACCCCGCCCCCTGGTACCAGGGATTGCCGAAGGAGCCCCGGTAGCCGATCCGTGCGCGGGCCTGAGGGCCGCCGCGGGCGCGGGCCGCTCCGGTGTCGAGAAGCGGCCGCAGCCCCATCGAGACCGGCACGAAGAGACCGATCGCCAGAACCGTCGAGAGGAAAGAGAGCGCTCTGGCGTTCTGGAGGTTGATGCGGGGATGGCGGACCTCGGTGAAGACATCGTGGAGCAGGTGGCGCGACGAGGCCGAGATGCAGAAGCCGAGCAGGAAGAGAGGCAGCCACAGCAGCGCCAGGGGCTTCAGCTCGAGGAGTCCCAGGAGCGCGACGGATCCCGCCAGGAAGTCGATCAAGCGGTAGGTGCGAGGAGAGAAGACGAGGAACCCGGAGGCCCACGCGAGGAGGATCAGCAGGGCGGTCTCCATGCGCGAGGTGGGATGGCGGGGCAGGGTCTCCCAGATCAGCTCCCACCCGATGAAGGTGAGGAAGACGACGCCGATGACCAGCAGCGCGGAGAGGAACAGGCTGCGCAAGAAATCACGAGGCTTGTCGAACCAGCCGAAGAAGTGCGCCATGCCCCGCGGGATCAGGACCCAGACCGCGATGAGGGCGGCATCGAGCGCTCTCCCGGGGATCGAGCAGATCCCGGTCGCGAAGAGGACAGCCGAGACGAGCCAGAGGGAGTCCCCCGCCAGGAGAAGGACCTCCGCACGGCGCCGCGTCGAGTACTTGTCGTAGAGGATCCTCATCGGCCGTCTCCCGAGAAGACGGCGCCCAGATCGGCCGCGCAGGGCACGAGACAGGTGCGGAGCCCCAGCGATCTCAGGCGTGCTGCGAACCGCTCCGACTCCCTCGTCTCGGGGGCGGGCTCCCAGAGGGGCCGGAACGTGGCGGCGTCGAAGACCACGGCGAGCACCTGAACACAGAGCCTCCGCCATCGCAGCAGGATGGCCTCGAGATCCGCATCGGCCGCCAGCAGCGGGCTGAGCATGACGACGACCGTCGAACCGGGGCGGACTTCGGCGGCGCGCTGCTCGAGGAGCTCGCGCAGAGGAGTCTCTCCGGTGGGCTTGACTTGCACCAGCACGTCGAGGATCCTCTGCAGCTGCGCCGCTCCGGACTGGGGGCGCAGCCGCAGGCTCGGGTCCCCGGAGACCGCCAGCTGAATGCGGTGCCCGCGGGCGATCGCGCTCCCCGCGAGGCCGGCCGCGATCTTCACGGAGTGCTCGAAGCTCGAGCTCCGGCCGATGCCGACGAGGGACGAGCGGCAGGCATCGAGGAAGATGTTCAGGTCGCCCATGGTGCTCCGGGCGAACTCCCGGACGACGGGGTTGCCGAGGTGGGCGGTCAGGCCCCAGTGGATCCTCCGCAGGGGATCTCCGCTGCGGTACTCCCGCACCATGGCGAACTCCGCCGATTCGCCGACTCCGCGGTGCGTCACATCGCTCAGGAGATGAGTGACCGCCACGCCGAGCGGCCGGTCGGCTCCGAACCGCTGGATGCGGGGGTAGACCTTCAGACGCCGCTCGGCCGGGATGGAGCGACGGATCTGGAACCAGCCGAAGGGATCCGAGACGGCGACCGCTGTGGGCCCCAGCGAGTAGATGCCCCGCGGGAGCATGCAGAAGGCCCGGTAGCTCCTCTCCACGCACTCGCCGGGGAGGATCCGGTCCTCGAAGAGGACTCTCTTCTGCGAATGGATCTCGGGGCCGAAGATGTCCAGGACCTCCGGGTAGAAGACCGGCAGCCGCGAGCAGTTCTCGATCCGCACCTGGACATCGACGGGATCCCCCTCGAAGGCCGAAGGCTGCTGCTCCACATGGATCCGCAGCCCCCGCAGCGAGAGCCGCAGCAGCGAGTAGACGGCGATCGGCCCGAGAAGGAAGACGCAGCCGAGGGCCGCGGCTCCGGCCCTCCAGTGGTAGATGCCCGCCATCAGCGCGATGGCGCCGAGAGCCGCCACCGCGAAGAAGGATGAGCAGTTAGCCTTGAACTTCAGCGGCGTGCTGGTCATGGGGCAGCGTCGGAACCGGGGTCTGGCTCAGGATCTTCCGGATCACGCCCACCCGCGTGAGCCCCGTGAACTCCCGCTGGGGATCGAGGACGAGCCGGTGCGCGAGCACGTGGGGCGCCACGGCCTTGACCGCGTCCGGCGTGACGAAGTCCAGGCCTTGCAGGAACGCGAGGGCCTGAGCGGCTCGCATCAGAGAGATGCTCCCCCGCGGGCTCGCCCCCCAGCGGACGTCGGCGTGCTTTCGGGTCCCCACGGCAAGACTCACGATATAGGCGTGGATCTCGCGCGAGACGCGGACGTCGGTCACGCGATCCTGGAGCTCGCGCAGGTCCTCCACGGTCATCACGGGCTTCAGGCGTCGCACGGGATGCTCCTTCACCTGCGCCTCGAGGATCTGAGCTTCGTCCTCCGGCGCGGGGTATCCGAGCTGGAGCTTCATCAGGAACCGATCGATCTGCGCCTCGGGGAGGGGATAGGTGCCCTCGAGCTCGATCGGATTCTGCGTGGCCACCACGAAGAAGGAGGAGGCCAGCTCGTGCGTCCTGCCGTCGACCGTCACCTGTCTCTCCTCCATGGCCTCGAGCAAGCTCGACTGCGTGCGCGGAGATGTGCGGTTGATCTCGTCGGCGAGGAGGATGTCGGTGAAGACCGGACCCGGCATGAACTCGAAGAGCTGGCTCTGCGGGTGGAACACCGAGACACCGGTCACGTCGGCCGGCAGGAGGTCGGGAGTGAACTGGATCCTGCGGAAGCGCCCCTGGATCGACTGCGCGAGGCTCCGCGCGAGCATGGTCTTGCCGAGGCCCGGCGCATCCTCGATCAGCAGGTGCCCCCTCGCCAGCAGCGAGGTGATCATCATGGCGATCACCTCGTCCTTGCCGATGATGACCTTGCGGATGTTCTGGAAGAGCTCTTTGAGCTGAGGGTGCAAGCGGAGCGCTTTCTGGCCGGAAGTCCTGTGAGTCTCCTTCGGGAAGCGAAAGACCTCTGGCCAGTGTAAGGGTCGCTCACCGGGAAGACAAGCAGCGCGAGAAGCGTTGCCGGGGTGCGCTGCACCGGATGCTCCCTGCGCGGGCGGCCCTCCGCGCGAGGAACCGTGGATCACTTGCGGATCGGCTGCACGGGGCCGAGCCAGCCCCGCAGAACGGACCGCGGCTCCTCGACGCAGACGAAGGCCTTGCCGTCGAGCAGGTTGACCTGCGCGAGGAAGCGCGCCACGTCGCGGCGCAGGAGGACGCTGTAGACGAGGCTGACGTCTCCGTCCCGTCCCTTGCCGTTGAACTCGGTCACGCCGAAGCCGAGGGCGCGGAGCTGCTCCGCCAGCGTGTGATGGTTCTCGCGGCTGATGATGCGGACCGTGGCGAAGCCGAAGCCGACCTTCTCCTCGAGCCAGAGCCCCGCCAGGTTGCCCGCGGCGAACCCTCCCGCGTAGCCGAGGACGTGCCAGAGGCTGTGCAGGTTCTTCAGTGCGGTCCCCACCGCCACGAGCCAGAGCAGCACCTGGACGAAGGCGATGAGAGGCACCAGCGACCGCGCCCGCCGCACCGTGAGGAGGATGCGCACGGTGTCGAGGGAGACGTCGACGACCCTGAGGAGGAAGATCACGAGCGGACCGACGGGGCCCGCCAGCAGCAGCTCGAAAGCGCTCATGTCTTGTATCTGCCACACCGCGCCGGGGGCCGGCGCGCACATCTGCCCCGCTGGCTCGGAGGAGGATCTCGCGGAATCGATCTCCTGCGCTCCTCCGCGCTCGGCTCTCGCCTCGAGAAGGGCGACAGAAAGCCGGGCCATCGCTCATGGGCGAGCGGGGCTGGTCACCAGAGCTCCGACTTTCCGCCGGACCGTGGGGGGTACGGGAGGCTTCGCGCCAGAACCCTGGCGGCGCAGTTGCTCTTGCTCCTCGCGACGGGTCCGTGCGGACTCGATCGGCAGGTTTCTACAACCGCTCGGGCGAGTTCGCAAGAGGATTCGAACGGGAAACGATGGGAAGTCAAACGGTTGGGGGATGGCAGGGCTCCGGCCGCTCTCGCCGGTTCCGCATCGGAGGCAGAGTCGGAGGCAGAGTCAGAGGCAGAGTCAGAGGCAGAGGCCGGGTCGGAGTCGGTGGCGGAGGCGGAGGCAGAGTCAGAGTCAGAGGGAGAGGCCGGGTCGGAGTCGGTGGCGGAGGCGGAGGTGGAGTCAGAGTCAGAGTCGGAGGCGGTGGCGGAGGCGGAGGCAGAGTCAGAGGCAGAGTCAGAGTCAGAGGCCGGGTCGGAGTCGGTGGCGGAGGCCGAGGTGGAGTCAGAGTCAGAGTCGGAGTCGGTGGCGGAGTCAGAGTTACCGGCAGAGGCAGAAACAGAGGCGCAGACAGAGCCCGCTGCGGCTGCGGTTGCGGCTGCGGCTTGCGGCTGGAGCTCCCGGCTGCGGCTGGGGCTCCCGGTTGCGGCTGCGGCTCCCGGCTGGGGCTCCCGGTTGCGGCTGCGGCTGCGGCTGCGGCTTGCGGCTGCGGCTGCGGCTGC
>JAFGKN010000189.1 GCA_016928605.1 Planctomycetota bacterium
ATCATCGATGTCGCCGTAGAAGACCGGGACCGCGGTGGCCGCGTGCTTGCCGTGCTCCATGCAGAGAATGGCGTGCTTGGCGTGCGAAGGCGCATCGGTGGCGCAGAAGATGGCCTCGATCGAATCGTCCTTGACCATCTCCTCCAGCGACGGGTACGTCTTCCGGCACTTCGCGCGTCGGGCCATGTCCGCGCAGCGCTCCGGGATGAGGTCGCTCACGGCGACCAGCTCCACGTTGGGGTGGCTCTGGAGGTCGAACGCCAGGCCGAACTGGCAGACGCCGTGGCCGACGATGCCGACCCGGACCTTGCGGTCGCTGAAGGGCTTCCACTCCTTCGTTCGGTCGTAGTCGGTCTCCGTCCGGTCGAAGCCGGGGATCCCCTCGGCCGCCCGAGCGGAGCGGGCCACCGAGCTCACGGATGCGGCGGCCGCCGCGGAAGCGGCCAGGAACGATCGGCGGGATACCTGCTTCATGTCTCGGCACTCCTTCCTCTGAGGGCACGATCGGGGCGGGAGCCATGATGGCGCCGAGCGTGTAACAAGTCCAGGGCATCGAAGGACCGGAAGACCGTCCTTCTCCGGTTGCACCTCCGGCCGCTCGTGATGTGACGAGAGGAGTCCGGTCACCGAGTCGGGAACGCCATGCCCCACTTGCACACCTGGCCGAAGGCCACTCCCCGCGCCCGCCCCTCCACCCCCACCGCCGCTGATCGCCTTGCGGATCCCCATGGCGCGGCTTCCAATGGCGGCGGAGCAGCCTCGCCGGCTGCATCTACAGGCGCGCCGCGGCGGCCGTCGATGGCGCCCTTTCCGACCGATCCATGAAGAACTGCCGGGCACGGAGGATCCCCGGCCTCGACAGTTCGATCCCGGTTTACATCCGCCCCCGCGATGGGGTAAGATCCGGCCCTCTCCGGACAGGGAAGGAAACTCGGAACTCGTGGAGGCACGGGAATGAACACCATCGAGAAGGCGCTGATCCACGCTCTCTTCGTGCATCTCCATCACAACATCGACAAGGCGATCGACTTCAAGGCCATCGAGGCCCTGAACAGGAAGGTGGGCAAGCTCTTCCCTGACGCCCTCCTCGTCGGGCCGGGCGACGACGCAGCCGCGTTCCGGTTCCCCGGCACCAAGGAGATCTACGTGGGCAAGCTGGAGAGCCACTGCTCTCCCTGCGTCCCCCGGCCGTACGACGCCGCCGCCACGGGAGCCGGCGGCGCCATGCGCGACGTCGTGGCGATGGGCGCGCGGCCGCTGTTCCTGATGAACTTCATCGGGACGAAACCGCTGGACGACAAGGTGATCGTAGGCCCCTGCGGGTTCACCGGGACGTGCACCTGCGGCAACTGCGTCGAGATGACCAGCGCCGACAGGATCAACCTGATGGCCAAGGGCCTGCGCGACATGTGCAGCGCCATGGGCGTCTTCATCGTCGGCGGGGGCTTCTCGACTTCCTTCTCGGACATCGTCCCGGCCACGGTCGTCGCGGTCATCGGCAAGCTGGTCACGAAGAAGCCGCTCACGAAGCCGGCGAAGTCCGCCGGGGACCAGATCATCCTGATCGGCAAGACGGGGAGCGATGGCAACGACACCCTCTACCGGGCGGGACTGGTGAGCGAGATGAAGCCGGCCATCGCCCTGTTCAAGGAGGAGCGGGCGATCATGGATGCGACGCTGGCCGCCTTCCAGACCGGCAAGATCAAGGCCTGCTCCGACCTGGGGGCGGCAGGCATCGGCGCCGGCGTCTGCGAGTCCGCGAGATACGGCGGCTTCGGGGCGCACGTGGATCTCGCAAAGGTCCCCCTCAGGGAGAAAGGTCTCACGCCCGAGGAGATCCTGATCTGCGAGACCCAGGGCCGGATGGTCATCCAGGTGCCCAGGAAGGACGTCGATCTCCTGCTCGAGACGATCCGGGCGAAGAAGGTCCGGGCCGAGGTCATCGGCGAGATCAACGACGACGACAAGGAAGTCTTCGAGTACAAGGGCACGACCATCGCCGTGATCCCTAACCATCCGTCCCGCGAAGAGCTGGACACGCTTTGAAAGCGATCTCCGACATGGCGGACAAGCAGCCGAAATCCGAGTACGCCCAGGCCGGCGTCGATTACACCAAGATCGAGCCGTTCAAGATGGCCATGGTCCGCGCCGGGAAGAAGACGCTCGCCTTCCCGAACCGGCGCGGCGTGTACGTCGACGAGGAGAGCGTCGGCGCCCACGGCGCCGTGTTCCAGTATCGAGGCGGTGGCCCCCACCTCTGGTGCATGACCCAGGAAGGCCTGGGCAACAAGAACTGGATCGCTGAGTGGATGTACCAGCACGCCGGCACCGGCAGGACGTATTACGAGGGCATCGGCATCGACACGGCCCTGATGGCGGCAAACGACGTGATCTGCCAGGGGGCCCTGCCGGTGATCTACACGGATGAGGTGGCGGCCGGCGACAGCGAGTGGTTCATGGACGAGCAGAGGAGCCTCGACCTCGCCGGGAGCTTCTACCGGGCCTGCGAGATGTGCGGGATGGCCCTGCCCGCCGGAGAATCTCCCGCCCTGCGCTACCTGGTCAAGGCCGAGCCTCCGGTGCGAAGCGCGCCGTCCCTCTCGGGCTGCGTCGCCGGCATCGTCGCGCCGCCGGAGCGGATGGTCACCGGAGAGAAGCTCGCCGCCGGAGACCGGATCATCGGCGCCCCCGCGTCGGGGCTCCATGCCAACGGCATCTCCCTGGTGATCAAGCGGGCCCTGGCTCTGAAAGACCAGTTCCTCCACGTTCTTCCGAGCGGGAAGACGCTCGGCGAGGAGGCTCTCATCCCCACGCGCTCGTACGTGCGGCTCGTCGAGGCCCTGCAGGAGAAGGAGATCGACGTCCACTCCCTGCTGGGCGGCACCGGCGGAGGCATCTCGAAGATCGCCTATGCCAAGAGGCCTTTCACCTACCGCGTGAAGAGATGGGTGGAGGAGGTCCCGCCGCTCTTCCGGTTCCTGCTCGAGACCGGCGTCAGCCTGAGAGACTGCCTGACGACCTTCAACTGGGGGATCGGGTTCTACATCTTCGTGCCGGAGGCGGAGGTCGAGCGCACCCTCGAGACGGGCCGGGAGGCGGGATACGATCTCCTGGAGATCGGCCAGGTCGAGGAGGGCGAGCGCTGCGTCATCTTCGAGCCGGAGAAGACCGTCCTTCCCGCCATCGAGTGAAGCCTCATCGCGACCATTCACCAGCCTTCCGGCCTGTCGGGGCTCGCGAAGGGAGGAGCCTCTCCATGCCTTCGGTCGCGGAGTCCATCCAGACCGCTCGAGACATCAGGCCGGTGCTGGAATCGCCAGCCACGAGCGGGCCGGGCGCGGAGCCATCCTCCGGGGCCGGATCAGGCTCGTGACAGCCTCCACGGTGCCCGCATGGGCTGCGAGAGCCTGCGATTGGCTTCCTCGTCGCCCGCGAAGCGCTCGGCCTTCGGGTCCCACTCGAGCTTCCGCCCGAGGCGGACGGCGATGTCCGCGACGTTTCCCAGGACGGTGGCGCGATGGCCCGACTCGATCGTCGAGACCGGCTGGCGGCGCTCGCGGATGCTCTCGAGGAAGTTCGCGTAGTGGTCAACGCTCACCGCGATCCCCGCTTCGGCGGGATCCACCTCCTTGCGGAGGAGGGATGCCGGCTCCGCGGAGATGGCGCCGCGCGTCACGTGGACCCAGCCTTCGCTGCCGATGAACCGGCAGCCGATCGGGTGGTACAGCTCGGGATCCACGGCCTCCAGGGCGCGGAGCGACTCCTCGGTCAGGCCCTGGCTCTTCTGCCAGTCGAAGGGCCCGCTGTCGCTCGTGAAGCTCATGCGGAGGCCGCTCGGGTAGCGAAACTCGGTCCGCCACGTCACGGCCGTATCGCACAGGTGCCCCGTCGGGAGGAACGCCGATCCCTCGATCTCGAAGGGCGACTCGACGACTTCCGGGCAGCCCCAGGCGGCGATGTCGAGGTGGTGGATGCCCCAGTTGCAGATGAACCCGACGCAGTAGTCCGAGATCCAGTACATGCCCAGCCACTCGCAGCGGCGCTTGTCGAAGGGGTGGAGGGGAGCGGGGCCGGTCCACATGTCGTAGTCGAAGCCTTCGGGGACCGGGGCGGGGGGCTGCTTCGGGATGTCGCCGCCCGCCGGCACGGCGACCTGGATGGCGCGGATCTTGCCCAGGTGCCCGCCCCGCGCGAGCGCGCAGGCCTGGCGGAACTTCGCATCGCTCCGCTGCTGGGTTCCTGTCTGGAAGATGCGCTTGCCCTTCACCGCCGCATCCCGCACGGAGATGCTCTCGGCGATGGTCCGGCCCAGGGGCTTCTCGCAGTAGAGATCCTTGCCGGCCTCCAGCGCCCGCGTGGCGATGATCCCGTGCCAGTGATCGGGCACGCCCACGATGATCGCGTCGATGTCCTTCCGGTCGATCAGCTCGCGAAAATCGCCGTACGCCTTGCAGCCGCGATACGAGCCGCCGGCCGCCTGCTGGGCGTAGAACCTCTCCACTTGCTTCTGCGCCGCCTCGAGACGCGGCCGGCGGCAGTCGCACACGGCGACGACCTGGCTCAGAGGCGAGCGCATCACGCCGAGCATGTCGGCAGTGCCTCGACCTCCGGTGCCGATCACACCGACCGTGATCCGCTCGCTCGCAGAGGGCTTCCCCTCTTTTCCCAGGACCGATCCGGGCACAACGGCTGGCAAGCCCAGAGCAGCGGCGGCACCGGCCAGGAATCGGCGGCGCGTACAGGTATCCGCGGCTTCCCGGTTTCGAGCGGCTCCATTGCGGGAGGGCATCATGGCGGTATCTCCTTTGTTCCAGCTTTGCGCGCGCGGGCTTGAAGCGGTACGGCCGACCTGCCAGGCGCGCGAGTCGGCAGCAGCGAGAGACACATGGTAACCGTCGAGAGACACTGAGAAAAGCGCGGAGCGGCCCCATCTCCGTGCAGGCACGGCCGCGCCGCTCGAGCACCGTCGGCAGCGCTCAGGCGGGCTCCGCGAGCGCGCCCCAGGCTCCTTGCGGGCGCTTTGGGGGCGCTTCAGGCGGGCTCCGAGAGCGCGCCCCAGGCTCCTTGCGGGCGCTTTGGGGGCGCTTCAGCCCACCACGATGTTGACCATCTTGCCGGGCACGCAGATGACCTTCCGGACGGTCGCGCCCTCGAGCTGCTGCCGGACGCGGGGCTGCTCGAGCGCCGCCCTCTCCATGGCGGCTGCATCGGCGTCCGCGGCGACCCGTATCCGCGCGCGGACCTTGCCCTTGATCATCACCGGCACCTCGATCGAGTCCTCGAGGAGCAGGCTCGGATCGGCCTCGGGATAGCTCTCGTACGCGATCGTCGCCTCCGCGCCCTCTCCGAGCCGCGACCAGAGCTCCTCGGCGATGTGGGGCGCGAGCGGCGCCAGCATCTTCACGAGCGCCGCGGCGACCTCGCGCGGCACGGCGTCGAGGCTCGTGAGCTGGTTGTTGAGCTCGATGAGCTTGGCGATGGCGGTGTTGAATCCGAGCGCCTCCATGTCGCGGCGCACGCCGTCGATCGTCTTGTGGAGCGCGCGGCGCAGATCGTCGGAGGCCGGCTCGTCCGTCACCTTCAGCGCGCCGGTGTCCTCGTCGACGAGGTTCCTCCAGAGCCGCTGCAGGAACCGGAAGACACCCACGATGTCGCGGGTATTCCAGGGCTTGGAGACATCGAGAGGCCCCATGTACATCTCGTAGAGGCGCAGCGTGTCGGCGCCGTACGTGGAGCAGATCTCGTCGGGAGTCACCGCGTTCTTCAGGCTCTTGCCCATCTTGCCGAACTCGCGGCGCACCTCCTTCCCGCGCGACCAGTACTTGCCATCCTTCTCCTCCACCTCGCTCGCCTCGACGTACACGCCACGCTCATCGGTGTAGGCGGCGGCCTGCACGTATCCCTGGTTGAAGAGACGGTGGAAGGGCTCCGGCGTCGAGACGTGGCCGAGGTCGTGGAGCACCTTGTGCCAGAAGCGGGCGTAGAGGAGGTGGAGCACCGCGTGCTCCGCGCCTCCCACGTAGAGGTCGACGCCGCCGATCCGGCACGTGGCGGGATCGTAGCTCTCGGGCGCGGCTCCGCCCTCCTTCGGCGTCAGCATCCAGTACCGCTCGACCTCCGGCCGCGCGAGATGCCGGTCGTTGCGGGGATCGAGGTAGCGCAGGTAGTACCAGCAGGAGCCGGCCCAGTTGGGCATCGTGTTGAGCTCGCGCCGGTGCTCGCGCCCGTCGATCGTGACGACCGCCCACTCGCGCGCTCGAGCGAGCGGCGGCCTCGGCGGAGCGTCGGGGTCGTCGGTCGTCTCCGGGCGGTAGTCCTCCATCTCCGGAAGCTCGACCGGCAGATCCTCGGGACGGAGGGCGATCGGCAGACCCTCGTCGTCGTAGACGATGGGGAACGGCTCTCCCCAGTAGCGCTGGCGGCTGAAGAGCCAGTCGCGCAGCCGGTAGTTGACCGCCTCCCGCGCGAGGCCGCGCTCGTCGAGCCAACCGGTGATCCTCCTCTTGGCCCGAGAGGTCGGCAGCCCCTCGATCGCCTCGGAGTGGATCGCGATGCCCTCCTCCGCGAACGCCTCGCGGATGGAGTAGATCCCTCCGAGCTCCTCGCCGGGCAGGCAGGCGCGGCCATAAAGCGCCTCCAGCACCCGCCGGTCGGCGAGGTCGAGCGATGCGGCCTCGGGCCGCTCCTTCACCGCCGCCGCGACGTGCTCGCGGAGCCAGTCCTCCGGCGGCATCACCACCGGCGGGATCGGCAGATCGAACTGCAGCGCGAACTCGCAGTCGCGGAGGTCGTGAGCCGGCACGGCCATGATCGCGCCCGTGCCGTAGCCCATCAGCACGTAGTCGGCGACGAAGATCGGGATCCGCTCCTCGTCGACGGGGTTGACGGCGAAGGCGCCCGTGAAGACGCCGGTCTTCTCCTTGGTCTCGACCTGCCGCTCGACGTCCGACTTCGCCTGCGCGCGGCGCACGTAGGCATCGACCATGGCGCGGGGCGGGACATCGCCCTCGGGCCGGCCCGGGAACTGGCCCTTCCACGCCGCGGGAGTCCCCTCCGGCCATGCGTCCGGCACGATTCTCGACACGAGCGGATGCTCGGGGGCGAGGACCATGTAGGTCGCGCCGTAGAGGGTGTCGGGCCGCGTGGTGAAGACGCGGATGACCGACTCGCTCTCCGGCGCGGCGGGCCAGCCGCTTGACTCACGGCGCCGGAACCATTCCCGCGGATCGTCTCCGCCCGCCGCGAGCGCGAGGAAGTCGACCTGCGCCCCCTCGCTCCGGCCGATCCAGTTGCGCTGCATGATCTTGATCGGCTCGGGCCAGTCGAGCAGATCGAGATCGGAGATCAACCGGTCGGCGTAGGCCGTGATCCGCATCATCCACTGC
>JAFGKN010000838.1 GCA_016928605.1 Planctomycetota bacterium
AAGGAGGGTTCGCTTCATTTCCGGCGTTTCTTCTTCCGTCGATGGATACCGCAAGAGGAGACGCGGTCGATGGTAGCACTTGAGGGCGGCCCTGTCTCGATCCGAAAGGAGACGCGCCGCGGCCTGTCCGAGCCGCAGGGCGGCCGGCGTCGCTCGTACAGCTTCCTAACTCCACAGCGGCCCCACCGGACGGTGGATCGGGCCGCCGCCCGGCCAGGCAGCCCTTGCGGCGCGGCCCGATTTCTGGCATCACCGGGCGCATGATCGTCGCTCTCCTGGCCGCCTGCGCCGTCACCTGCCTCATCTGGGAATGCGGAGCGCCTGCCTGGGGCCCGGGCATGCACATCCAGCTGACCCGGAAGCTCCTGACGGCGCTCCGGCGCCGCAAGCTCCTCCGCCCTGACCACGAGATCGTCCTGCGGTACCCCGACTCCTTCCTCTACGGGAACATCGCCGCCGACGTGATCAACTTCAAGGCCTTCGGGGGCATCAAGAACAACTGCCACAACTGGAACATCCAGGAGCGGCTGGAGGAGGCGGCCGGCAGCGACCACGCGCGCGCCTTCGTCCTGGGATACCTCTGCCACCTGGCGGCCGACCTCGTCGCTCACAACTACTTCGTTCCCTACCACATGGTCTACAACTTCCCCCCGCGCATGCTCGGCCACGCGTACTGGGAGGCCATCGCGGACGCCGAGGTCAGCGACACCGAGTGGCACACGATCGACCGCCTCAAGGAGAGCCGCGTCATCCACGGCTACGACCGCCTGGTGCACGGAGCCGTCAAGCTACGCGTGCTGGGGCTGCGGTCGAACCGTTGGATCTTCAACAACATCCTCCTGGTGAGCTGCCGCCAGAACTGGAGGGACTTCATCCGCAGCCTGCGGGATCAGGCCCTCAAGCACCCCATCGACGCGGAGTACACGTCCCGCTGCCGGCAGCACAGCTACCTGAACATGCTGGCGGTCTTCTACGCGCGCCGCTTTGCCGTCCTGAAGGCCCGTGATCCCACGGGCCGGCAGGCGATCCGCGGGGCGCGCGTCCTGCGCCGCGAGCTGATGCGCGACTTCGGAGAGAGGCGGAACGCCCGGGACACCGCCTCGGTCCTGGCCGCCCAGGCCTACGCGCTGCCTTCTCTCCTCCGCGAGCACGGATGACGTCTCTCGGCGGCGATCCCACCGCGTTCCCGCAGCGCGGCGGCCGAGGATCGACGCCGGCAAACCCCGGCCCCAACCGAGCGAAGATGACCATGAGCAACGAGCCTTTTCCCCCCGGCGGCGGCGCGCGGCCGTCTCCCTCCTCTGCGTCGCGCATCGCGGAGCGGGGCCGCGCGATCCTCGAGCAGGAGGGCAACGCGATCCTCTGCAAGGCGCGGTCCCTGAGCGGCGGGTTCGCCCGCCTCGTGGAGAGGATCCTCGAGCTGAAGGGGCACGTCGCGATCACAGGCGTGGGGAAGTCGGGCATCATCGGAGAGAAGATCTCGGCGACTCTCTCCTCGACGGGAACGCCGTCGTTCTACATCCGCCCCGTGGACGCGCTGCACGGTGATCTGGGGATGATCGGCCCCGGCGATCTGCTGATCGCCATCTCCAACAGCGGGGAGACGGCCGAGGTCCTCGCCGCGGTCGGCGCGGCCAGCGCTCTCGGCGTGGAGATCGTGGGCTTCACGGGAGCGATGGCCTCCTCGCTGGCCAGGGCATCGAGCATCGTCGTCGACACGGGCGTGGAGAGGGAGGCGTGCCCTCTGGGGCTCGCCCCGACGACGTCCACGACCGTGACGCTGGCCGTGGGCGACGCCCTCGCCATGGTCCTCCTCGAGGAGCGGGGCTTCACGCGCGAGCACTATGCGCGGTTCCACCCGGGAGGAAGCCTCGGCCAGCGCCTGAAGCACAAGGTGCTCGACATCATGCGCAGCGGGGATCTGGTACCCCGCGTCGACGACACCGACACTCTCGCCGCAGCCCTGCGGGAGATGACGGTGCGGGAGAATATCGGAATCACCCTGGTCACGTCGCCGCCGAGCGGCGTCCTGGCGGGGGTCCTGACCGACGGAGACCTCCGCCGCATCCTGATGCGGGCCGGTCCAGACGTCCGGAGCGCCCTCTCGAGTCCCGTCGGCGGCTTCATGTCCCGCCGGCCGGTCACGATCGAGGCGGAGGCCTCGGCGGCCGAAGCCCTCCAGGCGATGGAGGTCCGCGGCATCACCTCCCTGGCCGTGATCAATCACCTGGGGCAGCCCGAGGGGATCATCCACCTCCATGACATCCTCGGCAGGGGGAAGATTGTCCTTTGAGGTCCGGCCCCGCCTGCGTATAATCCCGCGTTTTCCCTCATCGCAGAATCTTCGCAGCGATCGAGCTCAGCCATGCACACCAGGATACGAAAGAGCAACGTCAAGCGGGACAAACGGGGCTTCCGTTACCGCATGAAGACCCGCGGCGGGCGCAGGATCATCAGCGGGCGGCGGAGGATCGGCCGCAAGCTGCCAGGCTTCAAGAAGATGCGCTGAGGGCCCTCCTGCGGCCGCAGGCGCTCCCCGCCGTTCCCGCCGGGCCCGGATCCCGCCGGCCTCTCTCCAAACGAAGAGCCGGCCCGAAGGCCGGCTCTTGTCGATCGTATTCGAAGCTCTGTCGGTGCAGAGGGGCTCTTACATGGCAGAGGGGCTCTTACATGGGAACCTGCCACTGATCGTCCCGGACGTTCTGGGCGATCCGCAGCGCGCCGCGGGCCACCAGTCGCTTGTGGTCGGCGGGGACGATGGTGCGGGCGCAGTCGTAGTCATCCTCGCGGAGGAGCTTCTCGACCCGGTCGCACAGGCCGTGGATCTGCGACCCGCCGCCGGTGATGATGATGTTCTTCATGACGTTCGCGCAGGAGTCCGAATCGCAGTGCGCGAGCAGCTCCTTGATGCCCTCGACGACGACCGGCACGAGCTGGTCGCACGCGTCGCGGATGATGTCGCTGAAATCGAGCATCCTCGGACGGCCGTCGACGTAGACCTTCACGCTGGCGTCGCGCGGATAGCCGGAGACGAACGAGTGCTGCTCCTTGATCTTGCGCACGGTCACCTGGGTGAGCTTGACATCCGGGAAGCGCTTCTGGATGTTCCTGTTGATCAGATCGTCGACGCAGTCGCCGGCCTTGTTGATGCTGATCAGGTCTTCCGATGTGGGGAAGTAGCCGCGCACGAGACAGAGGTCCGTCGTGCCTGCGCCGATGTCGACGATGAGGGAGTGCTTCGTCGGATCCGACTGCATCCCCTTGCGGAGGAACGCCTCGTCATCCCGAAGCCCCATGGCGGCCAGGAACGGCTCGGGAACGATCAGCAGCCGGTCGAGGAAGCTGCCCATGACGCTGCGAACCCTCTTCAGCTTCTCCTCCGAGGCGTTCGCGGGCGAGCCGACCACACCCGCGATCTCGTAGGCGAAGTCCGGATCGACGAGGTGGCGCAGGTGGCGAGTGAAGATGCGGCACGTCTCCTTGTCCTCGATGAATCCCTCCCGGAGGGGCCACTTGAGGTCCATGTGGAGGCGATAGTTGATCGCCTCCTCTCCGAAGAGGTGCTCGGCGTCGCTGGGGATGATGCCGGGGAGGATCCCCGGCTTCGGGAATCCCACCACGGTCGTGATCAGGTCCTGGGGCAGCGGATGGGGCTGTCCTTCGACGGCAGCCGCCAGCACCGACGTGTTGGTCCCCAGGTCGATCCCCAGGTGGATGGTGCTGGTCTGGATGATCGTCACGCTCTTCGGACTGTCCAGAGCGCTGGTCTTTTCGTTGAGATCCATGGAAGTCTGCCTCTCTGAGTGATGGGTTGCTGTCTTGGCGAGTCTGTTCTCGGGTCGATCCGATACGCTGGCGAGGGACTGGTTGATAGAAAAGAGAGAAACGCTCTGGTGAGTGGGCTCACCCGGCGCCGATCGCGCGGCAGCCGCTTTCCGCGAGAGCGGCGGGGGATGGGATCTTTCCGCCGCTCCGCCGGCGCTCGGCGGGCGGGGAGCGGCACATCTGACGAAACTCGACGATCTGCGGCGGAGGGCGGCTCCAGACCGTCTCGCCTTCGCTCTCGAGGTAGGCTGCCTCCTCGTCGAGATCGACGGCGAACTCTTCGCGCGGCCGGCTCCTGAGCTCGACCTTCCGCAGGTCGGCGGGTACCACGCCGAACTGGCGGAAGAAGAGTCCCCAGGCGGAGGGATCGTCCGCGAAGCTCGTCAGGAAGGTCTGGCGCGCCGCTCGCAGCGAAGGAAACAGCGCGACGGGCGCCGGGTGCTCGAGCCGCGTGATCCATCGACGCACGGCGGGACCGGGTCCCACGAGCTGCACCCTCACCCTCGAGGCGAGATCC
This sequence comes from Planctomycetota bacterium, assembly GCA_016928605.1. GTDB lineage: Bacteria > Planctomycetota > UBA8108 > UBA8108 > UBA8108 > JAFGKN01. Next base: position 4,343 of record JAFGKN010000838.1, read on the forward strand.
CTCAGCCTCGAGAGAATCGTGCAGAAGCTCGCGCCGTCGATCTGCACCAGGTCCCGGAAATCGACGAGCAAGGTCTTCGGGCGCAGCCGCCGCACCCGCTCCTCGATCTGACGGACAGCCGCCGAGCCCGCCGCCAGACAGCGGTCGGACTCGGCCCGTCCTTCTAGGCTCAGAATCAGTATGCCAGGCTTGTTCTGGATGAAGAGTCGCATGGCTCTCGTGCTCGGAACCTCGCTCGAGCCCCCTCGCGAGGCGTCTCGGAGGGGCCGCCCGGGAGGTCATCTCGAATCGGCTCGGAGGGACCTCCCGGCATCAATCGTTCCCGATCCGTCGCCCGCGGAGGTTTCACCCCGCTCTCGCCGCACCGGCGGCGCCCGCCGGCCCCGCGGCGGCCCGCCCGGAAGGTGCCACAGAGGACGCGAGGCAAGAGGCTTCGCCAGGCGCGCGGGCGCCCACAAGAGTCTCTCCAGAGCAGAGTTGGGGGCGTTCTCCCCTACTCGGCGGGCTGGCGCCCGCCCTGGTCCTCCTGCTGGCCCGCGGGGAGGGAAACCACGGGAAGGAGCTCCTGATCCGCCTCCGTCGGCGGACGGCCTGTGGCCGCTCCCCCGGCTGGAACAGGCCGCCGGCCCGCGACGGAACCTGCTCCCCGGCGAGAAACTGTCCAGGAATGAAGCAGGCTGGAGCCCCGGCGGAACCTCGGAGCACGCCTTCGATCTCTGGGCGGGCGCGCGCGGGAGTCCCCGGAAGCCGAAGCCCGGCTCGCTGCGCGGGAGACCGGAGGGGCGAGCGGCCGCGCGATCACTCCTCGCGGC
>JAFGKN010000839.1 GCA_016928605.1 Planctomycetota bacterium
GGGATAGCTGTGCATGTCGCTGACCGTGCTGCTGCCTCTGTCGTGCCAGCCGCTGGCCTCGTTGACGGGCCGGGTCGGATCGTACTCCTCGATCCAGGCGACGATTTGCTCCGTGTCGTGCTGCCCCCATCCCTCGTTGAACGGCACCCACATGACGATGCACGGGAAGTTGTGCAGGGCGTCGATCATCGCCTTCAGCTCGCGCCGGAAGTTGGCCTTGCTCTCCTCGCTGCGCCCCGAGTCGCCGGCGGGCATGTCCTGCCAGACCATGAGGCCGAGCTTGTCGCACCAGTAGTACCACCGGGCCGGCTCGTACTTCACGTGCTTGCGGGCCATGTTCATGCCGAGCTTCCTGGTCACCGCGACGTCGTACTCGAGGGCCGCGTCGCTGGCCGGCAGGTAGAGGCCATCGGGCCACCATCCCTGGTCCAGGGGCCCGTACTGGAACAGGACCTCGCCGTTGAGCATCAGGCGGTTGACGCCCTGGTCGTCCTTGCGCACCTCGATCTTGCGCATGCCGAAGTAGCTCCGGACGGCGTCGGCGGGCTTGCCGCCGCTGATGAGCTTGACCTCGAGGTCGTAGAGGTGCGGAGAATCCGGCGACCAGAGCTTCGCGCTCTGGATCTTCAGCTCGATGGCGCGCCCCGCCTGGCCGCTTGCCTTCGCGATGGGCTGGCCGCCTTCGGAAGCGGCGAGCTCGATGGCTGCGTCGTCAGCATCACCGGCGACACTCGTCGTGACGGAGACCACGCCGCGGTCGATGTCCGGCACGATCTTCAGACCGCGGATGTGGCTGGCCGGAACGGTCTCCAGCCAGACGGTCTGCCAGATGCCGGTCACGGCCGTGTACATGATGCCGCCCGGTTTCAACACCTGCTTGCCGCGCGGCTGGTAGCCGGCGTCCGTCGGATCCCAGACCACCATGAGGAGCTCGTTCTCGCCGCTCTTCACGACGCCCGAGATGTCGAACGTGAACGGATCGTAGCCTCCGGTGTGCTCGCCGACCCGCTCGCCGTTGAGCCACACCGTCGAGTTCCAGTCCACGGCGCCGAAGTGCAGCAGGAGCCGGCTGCCCGCGGGCCGCGCGGGCGCTGCGAACGAGCGCCGGTACCAGACCTGCTGATCGGGCCTGACGGGCTTCATGACGCCGCTGAGCGCCGACTCGACGGGGAATGGCACCAGGATCGGGCCGTCCCACTGCTCCGGCCGGCTCTTGTTGCGGGGCCGGATCGCGTAGTCCCACAGCCCGTTGAGGTTCACCCACTGCTGGCGGACCATCTGGGGCCGCGGGTACTCGCCCCAGGTGCTCTCGGGCGAGACGTCCTTGGCCCATCGCGTCATCAGGGGGCCGTCGGCGATCTTCCACTCCGCCGCGGTGGAAACCGCGGGAACAACGAGCACCAGCGCCGCGCAAGCAATCATAGTCCTCTTCATCTCGTCCTCGCTCTGGTGTTGAAGAATGCCTCGCTGAACTCGGACCTCATGGTATCCGAAGGACTCACCGGCACCAAGATCATCTCGCCGCGGCGTCTCTCGCTGTAGCCGTTCATGCCCGGGGGGCGACAGGCTCTAGCCTGGCACCGATAACCGCCGCCTGTTTGGAGCGTCTCGATCGCGCTGGAGGATCCTGCTCGCGCGAGCAGTCGCCCGCGGGGGCAGCTCGCTATCCGCCGCTCGTTATTTCCCTGCGCGCAGGAGGGACCACGTCTGCCACTCGCGCGGCGGCTGGCGGCATTCCTCCCCATCGAGGATCGCGCGGACCGGCACCTTCCACCAGGCGCCGACGAAGCAGATCTCCCGGTAGCCGGCCACCGACAGCGTGCCGCTCTCGACGAGGAAGAAGGGCGTGTCGTCCCTGACGCCCGAGGTGTTGTAGTTGTGAACGCCCAGGACCTCGGAGCGGCCGCCGTTCAGCGTGGCGAGCTTGATACTCTTCGCCTCCGTCTTCATGCCCAGGATCCAGAGCCGGCCGCCGTCGTTCCGGGTGTTGACCTGGGCTTTCTCGGGGCCGCGCTCCGTGTTCCACTGGCGCGCCCAGACGGTGGAGCCGGCCTCCTGGTAGCAGTGGCCCACGCAGTTGGTCAGGAAGACCTTCGTGCGGGGCCGGGCGATCACCGTCCCGCCGGTGGCGCGGCAGACGACCGTGCGCTCCGGCGAGCGAGCCTCGATGCCGAAGCTCGGCACGGGGGAGAAGACCTGGAGATGCTGGAAGACGACGGTCTTCGCGCCGCCGGGATCGCCGTCCACGACGAACTTCGCGAGGTTTTCGGGGTAGTCGGGCTCCCGGCTCGACCCGCCGAGGATCCGGACGAAGCCGAAGCCCATGACGCGCTCGACGGATCCGTGGACCTTCACGTCCTGCTTCATCCAGTACCAGTTCGGATCGCCTCGCTTGCCGCCGAGGAGGTAGACCGTGCTGGCGCCCTTCTTCGCCGCCGCGTCGATCGCTCGCTGGAAGGCCGGCGCGTCATCTTCCTCGTCGCCGGCCTGCGCGCCGTGGTCGTTCGCGCAGACCCAGTCCTCGGCCCGGCTCGGCCACTGCGTTTCGGGCTCTCGCTCCGGCTCGAGGTGCAGCCCCGCGCGCGGCGATCCACCCCCGAGGATCTCGACGGGATGCGAGCAGTACTCGGCCACCGCCGGCCCCGCCGCGCCGCCGTCCGCACCATCGGCCGCCGCGATGGCGGCCGAGAAGCCGCGCGTCTCGATGCGCGCTGCATAGAGATGCCCCTTCTCGAGCTCGATCGCCGCGCCCTTCGCGTCCGCCGCACCCTCCGCGCCCTGCGGGGCCACGAGGAGGGAATCGACGATGGCGAGCACGCCGTTGCCGCCGCTCCGTATCGCCACTGGTGAACCGATCACCTGCAGCCCCTCCACGGCCAGCACCTGGCCTCTGTGGAGAAGGCCGACGTCGCGCGCGTCCCGCACCGTCACCCGCGAGAGGGTCTGGCCGTTGAGGATCCTGCCGGTGCGGATGCCGATCGCAAAGCCTTCGATCTCGACGTCCTGGATGAGATGCGGGCCGTTCTGGTCGTTGAAGCCGAGATCGAGACCGCATTCGCCATCGCCGCGGATGCGCACGTGCTGCATCAGGCCCGTGTTGTTGCTGTAGAACTTGATGCCGATGGCGCCGGGGTTCTTGCCGGTGTCGATCGTCAGGTTGACGATGGTGCGGTCGAAGAAGTCGGCGTTCATGCGCGCTCCGTCGGGGCGCGACACGCCCCGGATCGTCTCGCGCGGCTCGGATGGATCGCCGAAGCCGTCGGCGCCGTCGGCCAGCCGGATGACAGTCCGGTCGCGATGCTGGCCCCAGAGCCACGGCCCCACCATCGAGCCTTCTCGGCCGTCCCCCGGCGGCTTGAGCACGAGCGTGCGGGTGATGCGATACGTGCCCTCCGGCAGGAAGATGCAGCGGGTGTAGTCCGCGCCGCCGGCGCGCTCGATGGCGGACTGGAGAGCCTGCGTGTCGTCGGCCGCGCCGTCCCCCTTCGCGCCGCAGTCGCGCTGGACGTCGATGACCGCGCGGGGATCCTCCGGGAAGACGATCTCTCCGCCGGCGGCGGAGGTCTGCGGCGCGAGCAGAACCGCGAGAGACAGGGACAGCCCCAGAACCAGGATCGACGAGAGCGAGTCGCGTGACGGCATGGCGTTTTTCTCCTGCGGATGTTCCGGTGGATCGTAACCGCTTAGAGACTATTTCAGTAGACGCTCCGTAGGCCCGAGGCCGAGCGAGGAGCCGGCGGGCAAGGAGCGACGACGACGCGATCGGGCGGAGACCGA
>JAFGKN010000840.1 GCA_016928605.1 Planctomycetota bacterium
CCTTCGCGCCGCCGGGCTCGTCGTCGTCCTCAAGCCTCTCCAGCGTCGGGCGGATGCCCGCGAACTTCGCCTGGTAGGCCTCGTCGCTCTTCTCGAGCGTCGAGACGACGCCCGAGGCTCTCTCGAGGCGCTCGACCTTCCCGTGCACCTCGTCAAAAGCCGCGTTGAGTTCCTTCCACCGCTGCTCCTCGCTCTCGCCCCACTTCGCCTGCGGGTCGTTCGCCTTGTCCGCGAGCGCGCGGATGTCCTTCGCCAGCGCGTCCCGCCGTTCCTTCAGACCTTTCAAGGATTCCATGTTCGTTCTCCGTGTCTGCACAGACTCCCCGTCTGCCTCTCCTCGCTGCCGTCCGCGTCGGGCTTGGCCGACTACTCCCGGTCTTGGCCGGAAGGGCCGCCGAGGTCGGCGTGATTCTTCAGTTCATCGAAAAGGTGGCGAGGTCCAACTCGCGCAGGACCTGCACCGCCCGCTGCGCTCCCGCGCGTATCCTCTCCAGGGCCGCCTCGGCGTCCCGGAGGGCACCGGTCAAGCTGAACAGCGTCCACCCATCCAAGATGCGAATCGTCTTCATGAGGCTCGGAAGGTCGTGCGGGTCGAGGACCAGACTCCGGCACACCCCCGCCGGGTCCACCGCGAGCAGGACGTGCCGGTCCCGTCGCGGCTCCGCCGCCATGAGCGCGCCCCGGACCAACATCCAGAGGTCCTTGAGTTGCCGCCCCCGCGCTTCTCCCGCCGCCGCCATCGCCGCGCAGGCCGTCAGCGCCACCAGGGTCGGCCCGTCGATGCGCACACCCCCGCCCTCGGAACCCCTTTCGAGAGGCAGGATTCCCCGCTTGTACCAGGTCCGGAGCCGCTCCGGCGCCTCCGGGCAAAGCCCGCGCGCGAGCGCGTTGAGCGGTATCAGAATCGCGATTCCCGCTTCTCCGTCCATTTACTGCTCCTATCGCTGTGATTGGTCCATTCTATGCTTGGTTGACCCAGAGTCAAGGTCGGTTTTTTCCTGGAAAACCCGTGAACGCACGCACGCGACCGGACGCGCAACCCTTACCGGCGAGGTGCCGATGATTTCGCCCCCCCTCCCCCCTCGGACGTCGTTGCGGACCGCGAGGAGGTAAGCGGAAATGGTGAGGGTCGCCGCTACATCCGCGATACCCCCCCCCTTCATGTTTTGGAATTCTTGGGCTCACGGGCGGCTCCCTTCCCCGTGGACCCGCGCCGTTTCCTCGCCCTCGCGCGTCGAGGACCCGCCCGGACTCCAGGACCCCCTGCCGCCCCGCGCCGTGCAGGGGCTGCCGCAGGTCGCTTCTTCGAGAGACCGCGCTTCACCGCCTCCCGCCGCCGCGCCACCCCCAGCGCCGCCGCGACCGCCGCCTGCGTCCAACGCTTCGGGTCCTCTGCCCGTAGCGTAGCCGCCGTCTGCTTCATCCGTACGTGCAGCGCCCGCCGCTGGTCCGGCGACAGGTTCCGCCGCGCCACGTTCGCCCTGAACGCAAACGCTTCCTTCTCACCAGGTGACAGCCCTGAGACCACCCGCGTTGGCGCCTTCGGATCGATCCGCAGCCGGTTGTGGCCGTCGAGTACTACGCCATCCTCATCTACGATTACCGAGTCCCGGATGCCGTTGGCCTCAATGTCCGCCTTCAGCGCCGCGAAAGCCTCGCTGCAGAGGGGGGGAAGAAGAGAAGAGAGATCCCGGGAAACGCTCGGTGTCATACATCCTCCTTCCGTTCCTCTGTCCAGCCCCTCGCCAGCTCCGACAGCGGCACCGCGCCCTCAACGGGCCTGCTGTACTGGTCCAGCGCCGCCATCCCTCTTTTCTTGGCGCGCAGCTCCGCCGCCTCCGCCGCCCCTGCTATTACGTTGCGTGTCCCACGGCGCTGTCGACGCGTTCTCGTTGCACGTTCCGTGACAAGGATTGGGGACCGGGTCGCCCTCGGGTGCGCTCTTCGTTCCGCACGTCGACCGGATCGCCTTTCGTGATCTGATAGGTCGAGCGTCGCGTCGCCCGCCGCCAGCTTGGATTCGGCGATTGCCCCGGGTCAGCACGTCGGTCTACGATGGCCCCCTTTCGTTACCGACGTTTCCCCGGGAAAAAGCAGGAGCCTGCAGCTGGCACGCCGCAGGCTCTGCGCAGAAGGCGCCATCACGCTGTGACAAGCTACTGGCGCATGAATATTGTCGCAGAAGATCGTCGGCGGCGCACGCGCATTCTTCGTCACGAGCCCCTACTCCCCGGGCCCGGACGGCGTCCTGGAGCCGGCGATCCCCGAGGTCTGCCCGTTTCGCTTGCGAGGGGATCCCCCGTGCGATGTACGCCGGCACTGGCATCGAGCACGAAAGACCGGTCCAACCTTCGATCTTTCCATCGTTCGGTGCCACACTCACGGGCACGCTTTCACGCTGTATCCACCGGGATTCGCGCCGTACCAGCGCACGCCCCTGGTGGCGCTTGCTCCGGACGGCAGCCAGCCGATTGCCGATCCGCCGTCTCGAGATCCGCTTGCCGCCTTCGAAGGCACGCTTTTCGATGCAGCTCTCGACGGCGAGCGGCGCCGGGCGTGGGCGCGGAGCTCGCAGGGCGGAGCGCCCGATCGGTGGTGGAGCACCCAGGGGCGCCATCTCCAGACCGCGGCGAAGCTCCTGGGTGTCGCGCCCGAGACCGACGCGCGGCTCCGTGAGCGCATCGCCGGGGCCCTCTCGGTCGATCACCTTTTTCTCCGAGATCGGGCTCGTACTGACGCTTCTGGCTATCACGCTCGCTCCAAGCTGGTCTGCGCGGTGCTTCGCCGCCTCTGGCGGGTGACGCGGCTCGCCCTCCGGCTCCTCTACTGCGGTCGCCTGATCGGTCGTTGGGGCCTCCCTTGCATCTGGGATCCCGCGCGCCGGGACTTCGATCGCCTGCCGTTCCGACTGCCCCCGATCCGGGCGCCCGCCTGAGGCTCCGAGGCCGCCGGCGTCCTCCACGACTTGGGGACGTCGTGCGCTCCTCGGGGATCCGTACGCTGGGTGGTGCCCCACAGGAGGCCACCACCATGCAGGAGTTCTCACGTCACGCCGCGTTTCGCTTCCAGGTCGTCTCTCAGGTCCTCAGCCGCACGCTCGCCGGGGAGACGCAGAGGGAGGCGGTGTTGAAAGTGGCCGGGCTCCAGCACTACTTCCCCGGCGATGCGCACCCGCGGCGCGTCTCCGAGCGGGCGATCTACCGGTGGCTCGACGCGTACCGCCGCAGGGGATTCGAAGGGCTCGAGACCTCGGGCCGCCCGGTATCCGCCGGCCCGGGCAGCGTCCTGCCGCCAAAGTTCCGCGACTACCTCGTCACGGAGAAAGGCAAGGACGCCCGCGCTTCGCTGCCGGAGATCATCCGTCGCGCCGTCAAGCGCGGAATCCTTCGGCACGACGAGCCCGTGGACCGCACCACGGTCTACCGCACCGCGCAATGGCTCGGCCTCGAGGTCGCACGGCGTAAGAGGAAGCCCTCCGGCGGTGACGCCCGCCGATTCGCGTACGCCCACCGCATGGAGATGGTCCTCTGTGACGGCGTCCACTTCCGAGCCGGCGCCACTCGAGCGCGGCGGGTTGCGATGTTCTTCCTCGACGACGCGACCCGCAACGGCCTCCACGTCGTGGTGGGCACCTCCGAGAACGCCGCCCTCTTCCAGCGCGGGGTCTTCGAGCTCGTCGGGAAGGTCGGCTACTTCTCGATCATCTACCTCGACAGGGGTCCCGGCTTCATCGCCGAGGACACCGTCACCGTGATCCGCAACCTGCACTCCCTCCTGATCTACGGCGAGCGAGCCTATCCCGCGGGCCACGGAAAGATCGAAAGGTTCAACGAGTCTGCACGCGCCGCCGTGCTGCGCGGCCTCGACCGCCGTCCCGATGTCGATCCGGAATGCGGATCCCTCGAGCTCCGGCTCCGACACTACCTCGACAACCAGTACAACCACCTCCCCCACGAAGGCATCGGGAAGGAGGCCCCCTACGAGCGGTTCTCCCGCGATCCCAGGGAACTCCGCTTCCCCGAGAGCATCGAGGATCTCCGCAGACTGTTCGAGGTCTACCTCACCCGTCGCGTCTCGCCGGACAACATCGTTTCCATCGATTCCGTCCCCTACGAGGTGCCCGGCGGCCACGACGGTGCCATCGTCACTTTGAGGCGGAAGCTCCTCGCCGGAGGCGGCATCCTCCTGCTTCACGAAGGCCGACTCGTCGAGCTCCACCCCGTCGACCTCGAGGCGAACGCCCGCGCCCGACGCGGACGGCCCGCCCAATCCACCGGGGAGGTCGAGCACCCGCTTCCGCCATCGGCGGCGGACCTCGGCTTCCAACGCGACTACGGCAGTGTCCTCGGTCCGGACGGCGGCTGTCCGGATCCCCAACCCCCTCCCAACCCACAGGAGCAGCCATGAAAGACTGGCGCAGCCGATTCGGTTTCCACACCACCCCCTTCACCCGAGAGATCGCCGTCCGCGAGCGCTACAAGGCCGACTTCCTCGAGGAAGCGATCCTCGCCCTGGCCCGCGTCGCCACCGACCGCATGTCCGGTGCACTCATCGCGCCGGCTGGCGCCGGCAAGACCGCCGTCCTGCGCGCCCTCGTCGAGGAACACCTCCCCGAAGCGCGCTACCGCGTCCACTACGTCAAGGTCTCCGACCTCTCCAAACGCGACATGTGCCGCGAGATCGCCTTCGCCGCCGGGGTGCCGCCGGCCGGCGCCTACAACTACCTCATCCGAAACCTCCAGGACCGCTACCTCGCCTTCTCCGAAAGCGACGGCCTTCGACCCGTCCTCCTCATCGACGATGCGCACGAGCTCCGCCCGGACGTCCTCGGCGTCCTGCGCGTCCTGACGAACTTCGAGATGGACAGCCGACTCGTCCTCAGCATCATCCTCTCCGGGCAGCCTCCCCTCCGCGACCTCCTCCGCCGAGGGGACCTGGAGGACGTCGCCAAGCGCCTCGTCCACTACGCCACGCTCCGGCTCCTCTCTCGCCCCGAGACCGAGGCCTACGTCGCGCACCGCTCGAGCGCCGCCGGCGCCATCACCGTCCCATTCGACGCCACCGCCATCGACGCGATCTTCGAGATCGGGCACGGGAACCTCCGCGCCACCGACACCCTCGCCATGAAGGCCCTCGAGGTCGCCCACCAGCAGAGCGCCGCCACGGTGGACCACAACCACGTCATCAACGCCAGGAAGGTGCTCTGGCCGTGAGCGATCCGGAGCCCGAAGAACTCCACGCTCTCTACGCCCGCGACCTCGAGCGCGAAGATCCCCATGAGCACTGGCTCATCAAGGACCTCTGGGCCCGCAGAGCCGTCGGCGTCATCGGAGGCGCGGCCAAGTCCTTCAAGAGCTACCTCGCCCTCGACCTCGCCTTCAGCGTCGCTTCCGCCACACCGGCCCTCGGACGCTTCCCGGTCGAGGACCCCGGGCTCGCCCTCGTGTACCTCGCGGAGGACTCCCTTCCCCACGTTCGCTCGAGGATCGAGGCCCTCTGTCGCCACCGGGCGATCGACATCCACGACCTCGAGCTCGTCGTCATCACGGAGCCCACCTTGCAGCTCGACACGCGATCTGACCAGGACCGCCTCCGATCCACCATCGCTCGGCTCCAGCCCCGAATCCTCCTTCTCGATCCCCTGGTCCGGCTGCACTCGGGCGATGAAAACGACTCCCGAGATGTCTCCCGCCTTCTCGGCTTCTTCCGCGACCTCGAGCGGACCTTCGCCCTGGCGCTCGCCCTGGTCCACCACGTCTCGAAGAAGGCCCAGTCCCGTCCCGGACAGGCGCTGCGAGGAAGCTCGGACTTCCATGCATTCGGGGACTGTAATGCGTACCTCCAACGCAAAGGCGACCACGTCACCCTCACCGTCGAACACCGAGCGTCGAGGTCTCCCGCCCCTTTGACCCTCCGACTCGTGTCCTCGCCCACGGGCTCCGACGCCC
>JAFGKN010000841.1 GCA_016928605.1 Planctomycetota bacterium
CCTCTGGATCGGCGAGACCGAGCGGCGCCACGGCATGCGGCTGGACATCTCGATGACGGTGCGGCCCGGCAGCTCCCGCCTCGAGGTCGCCATCGAGCCCTACAACCGGACAGGCCTGGTCAGCTCCTTCCTCTACTTCGCCAACCCGGCGGTCCATGTCGACGAGACGTATCAGGTCATCTTTCCCCCCAACGTGCAGTACGTCACTCAGCACGCCAAGAGGGAGTTCGCCACCTGGCCCGTGGCGAACGGCCGCTACGGAGGCCGGCGCTACGACGGCGTCGACATCAGCTGGTGGAAGAACCTCCCTCACCCGGTCTCCTTCTTCGCCTGGAACTACGAGACGGACTACTTCGCGGGCTACGACCACGGCAAGGAGGCGGGCGTCGCGTACATCGCGAACCATCACATCGCTCCGGGCATGAAGTTCTTCACCTTCGGTTGCGGCGCTCCGGGAAAGATCTGGGACAGGATGCTCACCGATGAGGACGGCCCGTACCTCGAGCTGATGGCAGGCGCCTACTCGGACAACCAGCCCGACTACAGCTGGATCCAGCCCTACGAGGCGAAGTGCGTCCGGCAGCACTGGTTCCCCATGCGGAAGCTCGGAGGGCTCAAGTACGCGAATCTGAGCGGCGCGCTGAATCTCGAGGTCGAGCGTGAGGGGGCGGCGCGGATCCGCATCAACACGACCTCGCGTCACGAGGGGGCGAGGGTGGAGCTGCGGCGAGGGGGCGATCTCGTCTTCGAGGACGTCGCGGAGATCGCGCCAGACCGTCCCTACGGCCGCGATGTGCCGATCGGCAGCGATGTCCCCGAGACCGAGCTCGAGGTGATGGTCCGCGGCGCAGGCGGCGGCGTCCTGCTCCGGTATCGTCCCTCGCCGCGGGCGGATGCGCCGATGCCCGAAGCGGTGCGGCCTCCTCGCAAGCCCGAGGAGATCCAGACCGTCGAGGAGCTCTACCTCGCCGGCCTGCGCCTGACTCAGTTCCACAACGCGCAGATCGATCCCCATCCCTACTACGAGGAGGCTCTCCGCAGGGATCCGGGCCACTACGACACGAACACCCAGCTCGGCATCCTTTGCTGCGGCCGCATGATGTGGGAGGAGGCCGAGGAGCGGCTGCGCGCAGCGATCGCGCGCGTCACGAGAGAACATACCTATCCCCGGCGCGGTGAGGCGCACTACTACCTCGGCATCGCTCTGCGGGGCCAGGGGCGGCTCGAGGATGCTTACGACGCCTTCTACCAGGCGACCTGGAGCTTCGCCTGGCACGCGGCCGCCTACTACCAGCTCGCGGAGATCGACTCCCTCCGCGGCGATCTCGACCGCGCGCTCGCCCGTGTGGACCGGTCGATCTCCACGAACTCCTCCAGCGTCAAGGCTCTCGTACTGCGCGCCGTCCTTCTCCGCAAGCTCGGCCGGCTCGATGCCGCTCTCCGGCAGGCGAAGGACGCGGCCGGCAGGAGGCCGCTCGACTTCCAGGCCCGCAACGAGCTTCGCCTCCTCGCCCTCGCCCGCGGTGAGAGCGCTCTGGCGGATGCCGAGCGCGCCGAGCTCGCGCGCCTGCTGCGGGAGGATGTCGAGTCCTACCTGCAGCTCGCGGTGGACTACGGCAGCGCCGGCTTCCTGGACGAGGCCATCGAGGTGCTCGGATGGCGCGACCGGACGCGAAGCGCCGAGCACTTCCGGCATCCGATGCTCTACTACTTCCTCGGCTGCTATCACGACCGCAAGGGCGATGGCGACGCGGCTCTGCGCTACTACCGCCTCGCGAGCACCATGGATCCCGAGTACTGCTTCCCCTGGCGGGCCGAATCGCTGGCGGTGCTGGAGCACGCGCTCGCGAGGAATCCCGGAGATGCCCGCGGCCTCTGCTACCTCGGCAACCTGCTCTACGACCACCAGCCCGAGCGCGCCATCGCGGCATGGGAGAAGTCGAGAGACATCGACGGTTCGATGGCGGTCGTTCACCGCAATCTCGGCTACGCCTACTGGCAGCGAAAGAACGATCTGGCCGGCGCCGTCGAGAGCCTCGAGCGAGCCGTCGCCCTCCGCCCTGGAGATCCTCGCCTCTACTACGAGCTCGACGTCCTCTACGAGCACCGCAAGGCGCCCATGGAGAAGAGGCTCGCGCTCCTCGACAGCCGTCCAGAGGTCATCGAGCAGCGCGACGATGCGATGGAGCGCAAGGTGATCGCCTGCATCCAGGCGGGGCGCTACGGCGATGCCATCCCCATCCTCCGCGCGCGGCACTTCCACCGCTGGGAGGGGGGCGGCCGCATCCGCGAGCTGTACGCCGACGCCCACCTCCTGCGCGGCCTCGAGCTTCTGCGCGCCGGCCGGAGCGAGGCGGCGCTCAACGACTTCGAGGCCGCCCTCGAGTATCCGGAGAACCTCGACATGGGACGGCCCGAGAGCGACCGCCGCTTCGCGCAGATCCACTACTTGATCGGAGCGGCACACGAGGCGCTCGGCCACGGCGAGAAGGCAGAGGAGCACTTCCGCAGGTGCGTGAGCGAGGGCGCCGGCGGCAGCGAGTACCTCTACGAGCAGGCGCTCGGCTGGCGCGAGCTCGGAGAGGACGGGAAGGCGAGCGCCTCGCTCGACCGGCTCGAGGAGCTCGCGCGGAGCGGGTCGGACCGGATCGACTTCTTCGCGAAGTTCGGCGAGAAGGAGGAGCGGGAGAAGAGGCAGGCGCGGAGTCATTACCTGCAGGCTCTCGCCCTGCTGGGGAAGCGGTCGGACGAAGACTTCGCGCGGAAGGCGAGAGCAGAGCTCGAGAAGGCGCTCGAGCTGGATCCGTACCACCGCTGGGCGGTCGCTCGCCTCGAGGAGCTGCCGGCGGGAACGTCCATCCGCCCCCTGAACGGGCCGTCTGCCCGCAGCCGCTCGGGCGAAGAGGACGAGAGTCAATGAGTAATCCAGTCTCCGGAGAAGGGAGTCCAGACATGCAGATTCGACCATCTTTTCCCCGCCTCGCAGGGCTTTCCCTTTGGATCGCCGCCCTCCTCGCGGCGTCGTCGCTGATCTCGCTGCGCTCATCGGTGGCCGAGCCGTCGCCGCCGGCGGAGGGCCGGTCGCGCTTCGA
>JAFGKN010000842.1 GCA_016928605.1 Planctomycetota bacterium
CCGCTGCCACTGGAACTTCCGCTGGATCTTCGACTACTCCGGCGGCATGCTCACCGACTGGGGCGCCCACCTGATCGACATCGCCCAGTGGGCCAACGACACCGAGCGCACCGGGCCGGCCGAGATCGAGGGAAAGGGCGTCTTCCCCGACCGCGGCATCTACAACACGGCCACCGAGTTCGACGTCTGGGGCACGTACCCGAGCGGCGTGAAGATCCACATCTTCTCGAAGGAGCCGAGCCTCCGCTTCGAGGGCACCGGCGGATGGGTCGCCAACACCGGCTGGTGCGGCGAGCTCCAGGCGAGCTCGAAGGAGATCCTCGAGTCGAAGATCGGCGAGGGCGAGAAGCGCCTCTACACGTGCGCCGCCGGCGAGCAGCGCAACTTCCTCGATTGCGTCAAGTCGCGGAAAGAGTGCTACGGTCCCGCCGAGATCGGCCATCGCACGATCTCGATCGCGCACCTCGGCAACATCGCGATGCTGCTCGGCCGCAAGCTGCGCTGGGATCCGGACCGCGAGAGGTTCATCAAGGATCCCGCGGCCGACATGATGCTCACGCGCCAGATGCGCTGGCCGTGGCACCTGTGAAGGCGGCTTCTTTTTTGTCCAACCCCTGGACACATCTGCTCGATCGCCCCCGGTTTGCCAGCAGTACGGCCGTTGTGTAGTCTTCTCCGAGCGGTATCGACTCGACAGAGACGTCGTCTCGGGAGGTCTGCGATGAGAGTGCACGCGATGCGATGGGCGAGCGCGGCGGCCGGCTTGTGCCTCGCGCTGGCGGCGAGTTTCGCCTTCGCCGATGTCGGCGTGGGCGTGAAGATCACCGATGGCAGCCGTCACAACTTCCACCTGGCCGTCGGAGCCCACTTCGGCGTGCCCGAGGCGCAGGTCGTCGGGGTGCGAGCTCGCAACATCCCCGATGATGATCTGCCGGTCGTCTTCTTTCTCGCCGCGCGCGCTCGCGTCGAGCCGGAGGCCATCGTCGATCTGCGGCTGGGCGGCATGTCCTGGATGCAGATCTCCGGGCGATTCGGCATCGGCGTCGATGTTTTCCATGTGCCGGTGACGGTCGATCCCGGACCGCCCTACGGCCGCGCCATCGGCCACTTCCGGAACCGCAAGCGCTCGGAGTGGCACACGCTCCAGCTCACCGATCAGGACGTCGCGCACCTCGTGAGCGTGAAGTTCATGGCCGCCCACTACGGCTGCTCCCCGGACGATGTGCTCAAGCTTCACGCACGGGGTGAGGGTCCCCTCCACCTGCATCTGAGGCTCCACCAGGCGAAGGGCGGTCCGGACCACCTGAAGATCAAGGCCGGCCAGGGCGCACCGGTGAAGGTTGGGCCGGGTCCGGTGAAGATCCAGGGCCCAGACGGATCTCCGGGCAAGGGAGGGCCGGCGAAGTTGAAAGAGGGGGGCCGGGGCGGACCTCCGGGCAAGGGAGGGCCGGCGAAGGTGAACGAGGAGAGTCCGGCCGGAGGCGGCAAACCTCGCGGGGGTGGCGGTCGCGGTCGCGGTCGCCGTTGACGCCCGCTCCGGTCACTTGCCGAGCATCGTGAGCGCGGCCTGGAGCACGTTCTCCGCCGTGAAGCCGAACTTCTCCGCGAGCACTCCATAGGGGGCGGAGGCTCCGAAGCGGCTCAGCCCGATGATCTTGCCTTCGAGGCCCACGTAGCGCTCCCATCCGAAGGGGCTCGCCGCCTCGACCGCAAGCCTCCGCTTCACGCCGGGCGGCAGGACCTTGTGGCGGTACTCCTCCGGCTGCGCGTCGAACACCTCCCACGAAGGGAGGCTCACGACGCGCGCCTTGACGCTCTTCAGCTTGAGGCCCTTGGCGGCCTCGCGGCAGATGGAGACCTCCGAGCCGGTCGCGATGAGGATGATGTCCGGCGGGCCGCCGGCCTCCTTCACGAGGATGTAGCCGCCCTTCTCGGCGCCGCCGCCGTGGATCGTGTCCTCGTAGATCGGAAGGTTCTGGCGGGTGAGGAGCAGAGCGGTGGGCCCCTTGGTGTGCTCGAGCGCCATCGCCCAGGCCGCGGCGGTTTCGTTCGCATCCGCCGGACGGATGACGCGCAGGTTGGGGATCGCCCGCAGCGCGGCGGCGTGCTCGATAGGCTGGTGCGTGGGGCCGTCCTCGCCGACGAAGATGCTGTCGTGCGTGAAGACGTACGTCACCGGCGCGCCCGTCAGGGCGGCGAGGCGGATGCTCGGTCGCATGTAGTCGCTGAAGACCAGAAAGGTCCCGCCGTAGGGGCGCAGACCGCCGTGGAGCGCGAGACCGTTCAGCGCCGCGCCCATCGCGTGCTCGCGGACGCCGAAGTGGAGGTTGCGTCCGGAGAAGTCCTGCGCCGAGACTGACCCCTCACCCTTGACCATCGTGTTGTTGGAGGGGGCGAGGTCGGCCGATCCGCCGATCAGCTCCGGCAGCGCCTTCGCGAGGGCGTTGATCACCTGGCCGGACGCCGACCGGGTGGCGACGGGCTTGTCGGCGCTCGAGAATCGCGGCAGCGCGCTCTCCCACGTCTCGGGGAGCTTGCCCTCGTGGATGCGGCGCCAGTCCTGAGCCTTCTTGCGGTGGTGGCCCTCGAAGCGCTCGAAGAGGTCGTCCCACGCCTTGTTCCTCCTGGCGCCTTCCTCGGCGGCCGCGCGGAAGAGCGGAAGAACCTCCTCGGGCACGGTCAGCTCGGGATGGCTCCAGCCGAGGTTCTCGCGGGTCGCCTGCACCTCCTCCGGGCCGAGCGGCGATCCGTGGGCGTCGTGGGTCCCCGCCTTGTTCGGCGAGCCGTAGGCGATGGTCGTGCGGCCGATGATGAGGCTTGGCCGGCCGGTCTCTCTCCGAGCGGAGTGGAGAGCGCCCTCGATGGCCTGGCGGTCCTGGCCGTCGATCTTTTGGACGTGCCAGCCGTAGCTCTCGAACCTCCTGGCGATGTCCTCCGAGAACGCGAGGCTCGTGTCGCCCTCGATCGTGATGTGGTTGTCGTCGTAGAAGTAGATCAGCTTGCCGAGCTTGAGATGGCCGGCGAGCGAGGCCGCCTCGTGCGAGATGCCCTCCATCAGATCGCCATCGCTCACCAGCGCGTAGGTGTGGTGGTCGACGATCTCGAACTCGGGAGCGTTGTAGCGCGCCGCGAGCATCCGCTCCGCGAGCGCCATCCCCACTCCGGTCGCGAATCCCTGGCCGAGGGGGCCGGTCGTCATCTCGACGCCGGGGGCCTCGCCGTACTCGGGATGGCCGGGGGTCATCGATCCCCACTGCCGGAACTGCCCCAGCTGCTCGAGCGGCAGGTCGTAGCCGCAGAGGTGGAGCATGGTGTAGAGGAGCATCGAGCCGTGGCCGGCCGAGAGGATGAAGCGGTCGCGGTCGGGCCAGCGCGGGTTCCGCGGGTTGAACTTGAGGAACTTCGCGAAGAGCACGTAGGCGAAGTCGGCGCAGCCCATCGGCAGGCCGGGGTGCCCGGACTTCGCCTTCTGGACCGCTTCCATGCAAAGGACGCGGATCGTGTTGACGGCGAGCTGCTCGAGCTGGGGACTGGCGCTGGAACTCGGACTGGACATGAGCGGTCTCCGTATCGTACTTCGAGCGCGGTTCGGATCGCGGCGGATCGAGGTCAAGGCCCCGGCGGCGACCCGGACCCTGTCGAGGGGAGCCGGACCGGACGGGCGGAGCGCGATCCCGCAGAGGCAGGCGCAGAGCCTGCCGCGGACCCTTCCCGCGAGGAGCGAGGGACTCCCACGAGGGCAGAGATCGTACGGGCACGCTGGCGCGCCGCGCAACAGAAAACCGGCTGCCGGCAAGCGCGGTCACCGGCGCGCCGCCGCGTCGGGATGTGCCTCTCGCCGCGGAGCTTCCTCCAGGTCGATGACCGCGCGAGAAGCGTTTACTTCAGTCGCAGGGTCCGGTAAACTCGACCCTCTCTAACTCCATTCCCGTCTTCTGTTTGCTGGATGTTTCGTCCGTGGAGCTTCCTCCGGGATCCGCCCCGGGAGCGCCCTGGCTCCGTTTCGCCGAGTGCACATGATCGGTTTGCGCCACCGTCTCCGTTCCATCTCCCTCCCGCGGGCCCGGGACTGTGGAGCGATGCCGGGGCGCCCTGCAGGCGTATCGTCGCGCGGCTTCAGCGCCATCGGCGCTCTCGCCAGCGTCATCACCGTCATGTTCCTCGTCATCTTCCTCGCGCTCGCCAGGCGGCCGGCGGGATCCGTGCTCGCCGCCGGGCTCGAGGAAGCTCCGGGTGAGTACGCGATCGTCGGAGCCACTCTGCACATCGGCGACGGGCGGTCGATCTCCGACGGCGCCGTGATCGTGCGCGGCTCGGCGATCGAGGCGGCGGGCCCGCGCGACGATGTCTCCATCCCGCCGCTCCTTCCTCGCATCGAGGCGGCGGGCTGGCACCTGACGCCCGGTCTCGTCGCCGTGCGCAGCCGGCTCTCCCTCGACGAGCAGCAGGGGCCGAGCGGCGGGCCGCTTCCGATCGACGTCGCGGCGGAGGCGCTGACATCCTTCGACGATGCCGCCGCGGGCGCGCTGGCGGAGGGCGTGACGACCGCCGGCGTCAGCCTCGCGGCGCGGCGGGGGCGGGCGGGCCTCGGCGCGGTCGTGAGGCTGCGCTCGTGGCCGGCGCCCGAGACGGGATCGCGCGACAGCGCCTTCGAACTTATCGTGAGAGACTCGCACCTCGTGCTCGGGCTCGGCCTGGCATCGGGCCGCTCCACGAGCGCCGAGCGGCTCCAGCAGTACTACGAGCTGCGCGGGCTTTTCCTCGCCGCCCGCGATCACGAGAGAGAATGGCGAGCGTACTGGAAGTCGGTCGAGGCCTACAACCGCCAGCTCGAGAGCTACCGCAAGGCGAAGCAGGCCGCCGCCGGCAAGGCCGGCGAGCAACCGAAGCCCGGCGAGAAGGGCGGGCCGCGGGCGCTCGCAGCGGAGGAAGAGAAGAAGAAGGAGGAGAAGGCGGCAACGAAGGAGGGCGCCGGCGAGAGCAAGAAGTCTCCGCCTGCGGAGCCGAAACCGCCGTCGCGCCCGAAGAGACCGCAGCCGCACGCGGGGCACGAGGCGCTGCTGCGCGCGCTCGCCGGCGAGATTCCGGTCATCGTCGAGGCGCACCGTCGCGACGACATCGAG
>JAFGKN010000190.1 GCA_016928605.1 Planctomycetota bacterium
GCGACGTGGGCCTGGATGGTGAGCCCCACCTCCCTCACGCTGCGGGTCAGCGCCGGCTCTGCCGTGGACGTGAGCACGCTCTCCCACGTCCCGGCCACGTCAAGGACGACGCCCGGCCGGAACGAGCCGACCGGCAGGTTGCCGCAGAGATGGTCGTGCCCGCCCAGGACCACCGGAGTGCCGGCCGCGAGCCCCGTCGCACGGCTCGCGGCGTCGTGAACCTCGCCGATGGGAGTCGCGCTCGGAAGCGGGTCGGGCAGGAGCGACGGCGAGATGCCGGAGAGAGCGAGCATCTCGCGGGACCAGCCGCGCCGCCGCTGGTCGAAGAGCATCGTGCACGACGCCATGCTGAAGTCCGTCACCCTGCGCCCGCAGAGCATGAAGTTGACGAAGTCCTCGATGAGGAGCCACTTGTCAGCGCGGCGCAGGATCTCGGGCTCGTGCTCGGCCATCCAGAGGATGCGGAGCGCCGAGTTGATGGCCCAGACGGGATTGCCCCCTACCGAGAAGGTCTTGTCGACGCCGATCGTCTCCTTCCACCAGCGGAGCTGCTCCGCGGTGCGCGGATCGTGCCAGCTGATGAAGGGATAGAGCCACCGGCCTCCCGCGTCGATGGGAACGCCGTCCATGCCCATCCCGGTCACGGCCACCGCGCGGATCGCCCGCGGGTCGCCGATCCGGGCCGCGGCCTCCCGCACCGCCTCGCTCGTGCCTCGCCAGATCTGATCCGGCTGCCAGACCGTCCAGTCGGGATGATCCGGCTCCGGATGGAACCGCTCCGTCGGACGTCGGGCCGACGCCGCGACGCGCCCGTCGAGATCGAAGATCACTGCCTTCAAGCTCGTCGATCCGAGGTCGATTCCGAGGAGGTAGTCCATCGTTTCACCTCATCAGCAGGCCGCCGCTCACGTCGACCGTGGCGCCGGTCATGTAGCCGCATCTCTCCGACGCGAGGAAGGCGACGACTTCGGCCACCTCCTCCGCGCGTCCGATCCGCCCGAGAGGGATGGATCGCCGGTAGCGGTCCTCGGCTTCTTTCAGGGTCTCGGCGGTCATGTCGGTGAGCAGCATGCCGGGCGCGACGGCGTTGACGAGGATGCCCTCGGCGGCCACCTCTCGGGCGAGCGAGACCGTCAGCGCCACCAAACCGGCCTTGCTCGCCGCGTAGTGGCTCTTGCCGCTCGCCGACCCGAGGAAGGCGGCCGGCGAAACGATGTTGATGATGCGACCGCCGCTCCGGCGCGCCATGAGGTGCCTCACCATCTCCCGCGAGGCGAGAAACGCGCCGGTGAGGTTGACGGCGATGGTCCGGCTCCAGACCTCCTCGCTCATCTCCCGGACGAGGCACGGAGGACAGACTCCGGCGTTGTTGACGAGGATGTCGATGCGCGAGAGCTCGTCCGCGGCCCGCCGGAAGAGGCGCGCGACATCCTCCTCGAGCGAGATGTCTCCCGCCGCCGCGATGGCCTTCACGCGGCAGCTCTCCGCGAGATCCGCCGCCAGCCGCTCGGCCGCCGCCGCGCTCCGCGAGTAGTTCACGACCACGTGCGCGCCCTCGGCCGCCAGGCGCCGGCAGATCGCTTCTCCGAGCCCGCGGCCTCCGCCCGTCACGAGCGCGACCTTCTCCTCGAGTCCGAGATCCATCGCAGTGCCTCAGTCAGCGGTCCGAAGCAGTCTCGACCCGCCGGCCCCGTCGAGCACCTTCTCCGCAGGCGCCGCGCCGAGCCGCCGGCATCCGTGCTCGAGGAGCGCGCTCGCCTTCAGGACGGCGTGATCGATGGTCCGCGCGGCTCGCTCTCGAGTGTACATGGCGTCGCTGGTCTCCTTTTCCGAGAGCGGCGGCGGTGCGGCAGCTCGCCGCGCGCTCAGTGCATCTCGCGGCCGCCCGTGATGTTGATCGCCTGACCGGTCATGTAATCCGCGCCGGTCGAGGCGAGGAAGAGGACGACTTGCGCGATGTCGTCGACCGTCGCCAGCCGCCGGAGCGGGACCTTGGCCGTGAACTTCTTGACGACATCCTCGAGCGGCAGCTTGAGGTTCTCGATGTAGCCGGAGGAGACGCGGTCCCAGACGCCCGTCCCCTCGGTGATCCCGGGACAGACGCAGTTGCAGGTGATCCCGTCGGCGGCCAGCTCGTGGGCCAGCGCCTGCGTCAGCCCGATGACCGCTGCCTTCGCGGCCGAGTAGTGCGCCATGAGGGCCGACCCGGTCTTCCCCGACTTGGATGAGAAGTTGATGATCCGCCCGAACCTCGCGCGCTTCATGCTGGGGACGACCTCCTTGATGAAGAGGAAGCTCCCCCTGCAGTTGACCGCGAAGACGCGGTCCCACTCCTCCTCGTCGATCTCCTCCACCGGAGCCTGGGCGACGACTCCGGCCACGTTGACCAGCGCATCGATCGGGCCGCCGAAGAACTCGCGAGCCGAGGAGACGACAGCGCGCACGTCGCTGGAGCGCGTCGCATCGGCGGCGAGGGCGCGCGCCGATCCACCCGCGGCCGCCACCTCGGCAACCAGGGCGTCGAGAGGATCCTCTCGCAGATCCGTCACGAAGACGCGGAGCCCCGAGCCAGCGAAGGCGAGGGCTATGCCCCGGCCGATCGTGCCGGCGGCACCCGTGATGAGCGCGGTCTGTGCCTGGAACCTCATCGGCGGCGGCCCCTCGAACAGTCGACTCCGAGAAGGCTCTCGGCCGGACGCACACCCGCGCGCAGGCTCGCGCCGTGGCCAGCGGCGCCCACGGCCCGGTCCAGCATACCCAGCAGGCCCAGCTCTGCCAGCGACGCGCAGCACCCACCGGAAGTCTCGCCCAGCACGTCGAGAGTAACCGCCGGACCAGCAAGGACTCTTCGAAGGATCATGTGCCTCCGCGCCTCAGAGGTCGTCGCCTCGCAAACAAGGAGAGCAGCATACATCACAAGGAGCCGTTCGGCAGCAACGCTTTGCCGGACGGCGCAGGATCCCGCGGCGAAGAGACCTCCGGTGCGAGACGCCGGAGCGCTCTGCCTTACCGATGCAAGGAAGGCTCGCGATCGGGGGCGGATGGCCGGATCACTCCACCTTCCTGAGACGTCGGAACGTCGCGATGAGAAAGTAGAGGAGGGGGAACGCTCCCAGCAGGATGATCACCGCATCGGGGACCATCCGCCAGTTGCCGAGGGTCTGCACGGCGGGCAGCTCGTAGAAATCGGCGCTCCGGGCC
>JAFGKN010000191.1 GCA_016928605.1 Planctomycetota bacterium
GGCCGGATCGCGCAGAGCTTCTTCTCCGGACCGCAGGGCCAGCCTCCGGGCCTCGGGCACGTCGCCCCAAGCCTCTAGCCGCTCCGCGTCGGCGTCGAAGACGTCCATGGCGATGCCATGGCCCGCGACGGTGGCCGCCGCGCGCACCAGGAGCCCGGTGCTGGCGATCCGGCCGGTCGCCGTCCAGGGTCCCTGCGCTCTGGTGAACTCGCACTCGCCGAGCCATGCGAGCCGGCGCGCGGCCGAGTCGGTGAGAGGATACGTGGCCGCGCCGGCGAAGGGATCGAGGAACCGGAGCGGCTGCTGCCTCGCCCGGCGGGTCAGCTCGCCCGCGATCTCGAGCGCCCAAGTGCCCTTCAGGACGTCGCCCCAGTTCCCCGGCTCGTAGAGGAGCTTCAGTCCCACGTTCTGGCGCCGGTTCTCCACCTTCCAGGTCCAGCCGTCGCTGGACTGGAGGGAGCGGGCCTTCTTCTCGGGCTGGGAGTCCGGCATGATGCCATCTCGCTGGTGACTCGCTGGCGGGGAACCTGCAAGCGCCGCCGCGTCAGGATAGCCGGCCGGCTCCGGGAGTTGAAGGATTCTCGCCCGCGGATATGATGCCCGCTGGCCGCCCGGCGGCGTCGTACGTTCGGCCGGAGCCGGGCCGTCGCGCATGCTGCGCAGCCGGTGAGGACGCGCGGCCCCGCTAGCCCTCGGCATCGCGCTCCCGACCGCTCCGTGCAGAGGTGCGGAGCGGCCGCCATGCTCCTCGGGAAAGAGTCATCGATGGCGCCCATCTATCCGATCATCGACTCCGCGGCGAGCGGCGAGCGCGAGGCGGCTCACCTGGCTCCTTACGCCATGCGGTCTGCAGAGAGCCGGGGCCGCCTCCACGATGAGCCCGAGACGGGCTACCGGACCTGCTTTCAGCACGACCGGGACCGCATCGTGCACTCCAAGGCGTTCCGGCGTCTGGAGTACAAGACCCAGGTCTTCGTCAATCACGAGGGGGACCATTACCGGACGCGGCTGACGCACACGCTGGAGGTGGCCCAGATCTCGCGGTCGATCGCGCGCTCCCTGGGCCTCAACGAGGATCTCGTCGAGGCGATCTCGCTGGCGCACGATCTGGGGCATCCGCCGTTCGGGCATGCGGGCGAGGATGCGCTCGACGAGCTGATGCGTGACCGCGGCGGCTTCAACCACAACCGGCAGAGCCTGCGCGTCATCGACCTTCTCGAGTGGCGCTATCCGGAATTCCAGGGCCTGAACCTCTGCTGGGAGATCCGTGAATCGACGATCAAGCACGGCGACTTCGACCGCGGCCGACTGCCCGCGGATTTCCAGCCAGGCTGGTCCCCGCTGCTCGAGGCGCAACTGGCCGACGTCGCGGACTCGCTGGCTTACGACACTCACGACATCGATGACGGGCTGCGGGCCGGCTTTCTCGGCCTCGAGGATCTGCGCTCCGTCCGCCTGTGGCATCTGGCCGAGGATCAGGTGCGCGGCAAGCACCCGCGGGCGGCGGACCATCTCGTCGTGGCGCGCTCCGTCTCGCTTCTGATCGACCGGCAGGTCCGCGACCTCGTGGAGTCGACGCACCGCCGCCTCGAAGCAGCCCGTATCGACAGCGTCGAGAGGGTGCGTAGCCATCGGGGGCCGCTCGTCGGCTTCTCCGACGAGATGCAGGAGATGAAGCGGGAGCTTCAGGGATTTCTCCTCGAGCGGCTTTACCACCATTATCGAACCCACAGGATGGCGGAGAAGGCCAAGCGCTTCCTTCGGGCGATGTTCGATGAGTACGTCCGCGACCCGAGGCAGATCCCTCCCCATCACCAGTCGAGAGCCGAGGAGGAGGGCGTGCACCGGGCGGTTTGCGATTACCTGGCGGGCATGACGGACCGCTTCTGCCAGGAGGAATACCAGAGGCTCTTCCAGCCTTTTGAGAGGATCTGATGGATGCCAGCGGAGAGGAACGGGAGGCGAGGAGCCGCCCGGCGGACGGAGCGGCCGAGCCCGGAGCGATGCCGCCTCCTCCGGCAGGGGCCGAGGGGCCGGCGCGCTCCGGCGACGGGATGAGCGCAGATTTCGGCCAAGAGCTCCCCGAGCGGAGGAGGCGCTTCCGCCGGGCGACGCCTCCCCGGAGCGTGTCCGACCGGGTCACGATCAGCGTGGTCCGCGGCGTGTTCATCATGGTGATGGCCGGTCTGGGGTTGCAGGGCGCGAGCACCTTCAGCCTCATCAGCGGTGACAAGAGCCCCGACTTTCTCACCGGCAGCAGCATCGGCGTCGCCGCGGGCGTTCTGCTCATCGTCGTCGAGGCGCTCTTCGCGCGCAGTCCGGTCCGGACCATCGCCGCGATCTCGTTCGGGCTCCTGATGGGGCTCGTCCTCTCGGTGGTGTTCCAGCACGCCGTGCAGATCATCGTGCAGGCGGTCGTCCCCGTGACTCCCGACCTCGATCCGAAGCAGCAGAGCGCCCTTCTCGCCTTCCTCAATCTGGTGATGATCTGCCTCTTCTGCTACTTCGGCATCGCGATCCTGCTCGCCACCAAGGATGACTTCAAGTTCATCATCCCCTTTGTCGAGTTCCGCAAGCAGGTGAAGAGCCACATGCCGCTCGTCCTCGACACCAGCATCTTCATCGATGGGCGGTTCGAGGCGCTTCTCCGCACGGGGGTCCTGGACCAGCGCCTGGAAGTCCCTCGCTTCGTTCTGGACGAGCTGCAGGAGATCGCCGACTCTCCGGATCGCTCGATGCGGGAGAGGGGACGAAGGGGCATGGAAATCCTGCACGAGGTGGAGACGAGCTACTCGGTCGAGGTGATCGAGCTTTCCCGCGAACCAGGCGAGTCGGTGGACTCGGCGCTGCTGCGCCTCGCGCTGCTGCACGAGGGAAAGCTCGTCACGACGGACTTTAATCTCACCCAGCGCGCTCGGCTGCAGGGAGTGAGTGTGCTCAACCTCAACGACCTGGCGGCGGCTCTGCGGCCGACCCTGGTGGCCGGCGAGGTGCTGCGGGTGCGCCTGCAGCGCGCCGGTGAAGAGCCCGGTCAGGCGGTCGGATTCCTCCGCGACGGCACGATGATCGTCGTCGAGTCGGCGCGCGAGCAGATCGGCCAGGAGGTATCGGTGGAAGTGAGCAGCGCGATCCAGACCAGCGCGGGCAAGATGGCCTTCGGCAAGCTGAAGGGAGCCGGAAAGCCGAGGTCACGGAGATGACGCGGGCCGCTTTCGGAGCGATCCTCCCCGCCGCCGGGACGGGCAAGCGATTCGGGGCGCGCAAGCAGTTCCTCGATCTCGCGGGGAGGCCCATGCTTCACTTCTCGCTCGATTGCCTGACCTCGCTCGAGGGCGTCGTCGAGATCGTTGTCGCGTGTCCTCCTGACGGCGTCGAGACGACCCTCCGCCTGGCCGACGAGTGGCGTGCGAGGAGCGGCGCGGCTGACCGGCTGAGGCTCGGCGTCGTCGAGGGCGGCGCCCGGCGGCAGGACTCCGTGCGGCGGGGGCTCGAGGCTCTCGGACCGCAAGTGCGCTGGGTGCTCGTTCACGACGCGGCGCGTCCTCTGGTGCGGCGGGAGGATGTCGCCGAGTTGATGGAGGCCGTCTGCGCGTGCGGCGCGGCGGTGCTGGGGCACCCCGTCACGGACAGCGTCAAGGAGGAGGCGGGCGGCGTCATCCGCCGGGGCCTCGACCGGGACCACATCTGGCAGGTGCAGACGCCGCAGGCCGCCGCGAGGCATCTGCTCGAGCGGGCGTACCGCGAGCTGCCCGCGGAGTCGGCCTTCACGGACGAGGTCTCCCTGCTGGAGGGCATCGGGATACACCCGCGTCTCGTCCTCGGCTCGCGGGACAACATCAAGGTGACGCTGCCGGGGGATCTCGAGCTGGCGGAGTTCCTCCTGCGCCGCCGGGCGTAGCGGCCGCATCGGCCTTTTCCCCCGCAGCGGCAGCGGCACCAACAGCGGCCGCAGCCGCAGCCGCACACCGCAGCCGCACACCGCAGCCGCACACCGCAGCCGCA
>JAFGKN010000843.1 GCA_016928605.1 Planctomycetota bacterium
CCTCGGGCGATGTGGCCGAGCGCGGCTGCCGCGGCGAGATCTCCATCGGCCTCGCTGCAGCCGACGAGGATTGAACTGAGGACGTCGCCCATAGCGTGGGTGGACGCGCCGTTGCGGCTCGTCCTGGGGGATCCAGGGCGCTGCTCGATGCGAGCTCGCGCGACCGCCGCCCGGATCCTCCGCGATCCTACCAGCCGTCCTTCTGCTTCTCGTCCTCCGCGTCTCGAGCGAGCCGCTGGAGCTCCTCCAGGTAGCGCGGAGGCAGCGCGCGCAGCCGCCGAGCCGCCTCGGCCACGTCGCTCTCGCTCGCGCTCTTGAGCACCTCGACGAGGTGATAGCGATCCTTGTCGCGCCCGCACACGAGCTTCATCACCACCCACGGCGCGAAGGACGCGTAGCCGAGTCCGGACGACACTCCGAGCTCCTGCGGTCCGGGAATCGGCGGAGCGTCATCGGGATCCCGCGGGCCCCTCGATCCTCCGGGAATCACGTGGATGTCGACGTCGCCTTCCTCGTGCTCGAAGACGAGCTGGTGCCAGCCGCGAGGGGACTTCCTCTTCACCCGAACCCCCAGCCGCGGCCCCTCCGCCAGGAGCGCTTCTGCATCCTCGCCCGCGAGGACGACGTCCACGTCGAGCGTCGTGACCCGGGCTCCATGATGGATGGCTGCGAGCCCGCCGACGATGGCGATCGGCGCCCGGATGCGGGCGGCGATGTCGTTCAGCACCGATAGACACTGCGCGAATCGATTCATCCTCCCCTCGATCACGGCGTGGATGGACGCAGCTGCGGCGTCGAGCAGGTCCGTCGCATCCGGGGATCTCTCCGAGCTGGAAGCTCCTTCTGAAAGCGCCATGGGACTCTCTCCAGCGCGAGTGTATCCTCTCCGCCCGCAAAAGGCACGCGGGCACGCGAGCACGTTGCGCCCTCCCCGGTCCACGCTACACTCTGCACTGGCCCCTGAAGGCGCGCCGCGCCTGCGGCCGCGAGCCCGTCCGCCCTCTGTGACCGCTCAGGCCCGCGGCGGAGCTCTCAGGCGACCGGCAGCCCGCGGAGGGCGATCGACGCGCCGCGCCTGGTCGGACTCTGACGCTGCCCCGCCGGCGCCCGGCGCTGCGAGGGGACCTCGACCGATACGAAAATCCATCAGCGGGAACACGGAGCTGGAGACGACATGCAGACGAGACAACTGGGATCGAGCGATCTGGAGCTGACGCCCGTCGCGCTGGGCGCGTGGGCCATCGGCGGGGCTTTCTGGGGCGGACAGGACGAGAAGCGCTCCGTCGAGGCGATCCACGCCAGTCTGGATGCGGGGATCAACACGATCGACACGGCCCCCGTCTACGGATTCGGAGCGAGCGAGGAGGTGGTCGGCCGCGCGCTCGAGGGGAGGCGGGACCGCGTCATCCTCGCCACGAAGTGCGGCCTGCGCTGGGACCGCCCCGAAGGCGCGTTCAAGATGCGGGTCCCGGTGGAGGGCGGCGAGCCCGTGGACGTCTACAACAACCTGAGGCCCGACAGCATCCGGGAGGAGTGCGAGGCGAGCCTCCGGCGGCTGCGGACCGACTGGATCGACCTGTACCAGATCCACTGGCCCGATCCCGAAACGCCCCTCGAGGAGTCGATGGCCGAGCTGGTGCGGCTGAAGGAAGAGGGCAAGATCCGGGCGGTCGGCGCGAGCAACTTCTCCCCGGAGCAGCTCGAGACCGCGCACCTCCACGGCGGCATCGCGAGCGACCAGCCCCAGTACAACCTGCTCGACCGCTCCATCGAGGAGGAGATCCTGCCCTGGTGCATCCGCAACGGGGTCGGCGTCGTCTGCTACAGCCCCATGGCCCGCGGCCTCCTCACCGGCAAGATCGGGCCCGACGTCGAGTTCCCCCCCACCGACCACCGCAGCGGCGTCCCCTGGTTCCAAAGGGACCGCCGCATCCGCGTGCTCGAGGGGCTCGAGACTCTGCGGCCGATCGCCGAGGCCCGCTCGATCTCGCTCGCCAACCTCGCCGTGGCGTGGGTCATCTCCGCTCCCGGCGTGACCGCCGCCCTCGTCGGCGCCCGCGACGCCGCGCAGGCCCGTGAGAACGCCCGAGCCGCCGGCGTGAGGCTCTCGGAGGAGGAGCGCCGCAGGATCGCCGCGGCGCTCGAGGGGATCGGGGGCTGAGGGAGCCCGCGCCCCGCCCGGCCGCCGACCGGCGCCCCGCATCGTCGGGAAGCGGCTCTCGCCCCGCCCGACGCGTCGGCATCCGGAGGGCAGCTCCCGCGCCGGAGGGCTGCCCTCGGCGCCCCCGCCGGGGAGCCGGGCCGAAGATGCGAACTGCCGCAGCATTAGCGGTATTCATGAAGGGAAAAACAACCACAAAGGCACTGAGACACGGAGAAGAGCAGATGGAACACGGAAATGAACGGGCGACCCGAGACAATCCAAGGTCGTCCTGCCTTCGTTCTTGCAGGTAGAAGGGTTCTCAGTGCCTCTTTGCTCAGTGTCCTCCGGGCCCTCCGGGCATCCGTGGTGAATCCCTCTTTTGAGTCCCGGTCAAGATGATTCAGTCTAGAAGATTCTGGGAATTTGGCATGGAGGGTTTGCCTTCCCGATCCGATAGCAGTATGTAGACGAGATTGTTTTCCGCCGGATCAGGAGGACCCATGGACCTGGCAGTCGACTTGCTGCGCTCCAGCTTCGAACCGGTCAACACCCGGGGCCATCTCTTCACCCACAGCTTCTACGACCGCCTCCTC
>JAFGKN010000844.1 GCA_016928605.1 Planctomycetota bacterium
CAGGAGGCGGGCGGGATCACGCAGCACATCGGCGCCTACCTCGTCGAGAAGGGCAGTCGGAGGGTCACCTTCATCGACACGCCGGGCCATCAGGCCTTCACGGAGATGCGGGCCCGAGGCGCCAATGTCACCGACATAGCCGTCATCGTCGTGGCGGCAGACGACGGTCCCATGCCTCAGACCGAGGAGGCGATCCACCACGCGCGCGCCGCAGGCGTGAAGCTCGTGGTCGCCCTCAACAAGGTCGACAGGGCGGACGCGAACCCCCAGCGGGCCAAGGAAGCGCTCGCCCAGCTCGGATTGATGCCGACGGAGTGGCACGGGGACACAGAGTTCGTCGAGGTGTCGGCGGTGACCGGACAAGGGCTGGATGACCTCCTCGAGATCCTGAACCTCGAGGCGGAGATCCTCGAGCTCAAGGCCGACTACGACCGCCCCGCCCTGGGAGTCGTGCTCGAGGCCGGCGCCAGCGCCAGCCAGGGAGTCCTCGCCACGGTGCTCGTGCAGCAGGGCACGCTGCGGGTGGGCGACTACGTCGTGTGCGGCGCGAGCTATGGGCGCGTCCGGAATCTCCTGCTCAACGCGGCGACGCCCATCGCGGAGGCCACGCCGTCGCTCCCCGTCACCATCGTCGGCCTCAACTCCGTGCCGTCGCCGGCCACGAAGCTCTATGTCTTCGAGAACGAGAAGCAGGCCCGGCAGGTCGCCGCCGAGCGCGAGTGGCAGATGCACGAGAGCCAGCGCTCTCAACAGGTGGCGAGGGCGTTCCCCACGACGCGGGAAGGGCTTCTGGACGCGCTGTCTCGAAAGGGCAAGGAGAAGCCCGAGCTGCGGCTGATTCTCCGCGGCGACGTACAGGGCACCGTCGAGACGCTCCGCCACTCCGTCGAGCAGCTGTCGACCGACGAGATCAAGGTGAGCGTCCTCCACTGGGGGGTGGGCGCGATCAGCCAGGACGACGTCAACCTCGCGCACTCGGACCCGGAGCGGACGATCATCGTCGGTTACAACGTGAATGCCGACGAGCGCGCCAGAGTCCTCGCCGAGGAGTACGGCGTCGAGATCAGATACTACACGGTCATCTACAAGGCCATCGAGGACATCCACGCGATCCTCGAGGGGCGACTCGAGCCGGAAATCGTCGAGGAAGTGAGGGGACACGCGGAGATCCGCCAGATCTACAAGTCGTCGCGAGTCGGCAACATCGCCGGTTGCATCGTCAGCGATGGCGTCATCACCCGCAGCGACAAGGTCCGACTCAAGCGTGCGGGGCGCGTCATCTTCACCGGAGATCTCTCCTCTCTGAAGCGCTTCAAGGACGATGTCAGAGATGTGCGGGAAGGGTACGAGTGCGGGATCAAGATCGCCGGCTTCGACGCCATCGAGCCCGGCGACGTGGTAGAGGCCTTCGCGCTCGTCGAGAAGAAACGAACGCTGTAGCGTGCTCCCTACCACAGGTTTCTGTCCGTCCTTCAGCGAGCGGAGAGCGCCATGGCGTCTCGACACCTGTTGCGTGTGGCGAGCCGGATCAAGTTTCTCGTCAGCAGCGTCCTGCAGAGGGAGATGAAGGATCCGCGCCTGGGCTTCATCACCCTCCTCAAGGTGGAGCCCACCGAGGACTTCAAGGAGGCAAAGGTCTACTTCTCCGTTCTCGGTAGTCCAGGCGACCGCTCCAAGACGCTGCACGCTCTCGAAGACGCCCGGGGGTTCATCCAGAAGAAGATCGCGAAGAATCTTCGGCTCCGCAACATCCCGCAACTGCGCTTCATCCTCGATGAGCCGGAGGACAAGCTCGCCCGGATCGAGAAGCTCATCGAGAAGGTTCACGAGGAGAAGGAAGGCGAACCGGAAGCCCCCGCTCCGGACGTCCAGGACGAAGCAGAGGACCCAGACGGCGGCTGACCTCGAGGCGCTGTCACTGCGGGGGGGGCAGCGTGCTCTCTCCACCCACGGGCTCGGAGGAGGGAGAGACATCCGCATCGCCGGGAAGCCCGTGCTCGGGTTTCCGCGCCTTCTCGCACGCCACGCGGTCTCGGCCCCCGGTCTTTGCCCGGTAGAGCGCGGCATCAGCCTCCTGCAGGAAACTCTGCGCGCTCTGCCCGGGCCGCAGCGTGCTGGTACCTGCGCTGACGGTGATCGGCAGCCGCTCCTCGGGGGCTTCTAGGTTGTTGAAAGCATGGCTGCGAACCGTCGCCAGGATCTTCACCGCCGTTCTCGAGGCGGTCGCCTCGTCCGCCTCCGGCAGCAGGACGACGAACTCGTCGCCGCCATACCGGCAGAGTATGTCTGTTTCGCGGAGCACCGAGCGGAACAGCTTTCCCAGCTCGTGGAGGACGTAGTCGCCCTGCAAGTGGCCGTACTTGTCGTTGACCAGCTTGAAGTAATCGACATCGAGAAAGACCATCGAGACACAACGGCAGTAGCGCGATGCACGGGACACTTCCGCATCCAGGCGCCCCATGAAGAAGTTCCGGTTGTAGGCGCCTGTCAAGGAGTCCATGATCGACTGCCGCTTCAGCTCGCGCTTGAGCCTGAGGTTGTCGAGAAGCAGCGCGATGACATCTCCGATCTGAAAGAGAATATCCCGCTGCCATTCGCTCAGGAGGCGGTGATCCTCGAAGAATGCCCGCTCGCGAGAGTACTGGCTGACCTCGATGATTCCCAGCAACGCCTCCCGGCTGTGAAGGGGCACCAGGATCGTCTCATCGTCGTCCAGAGGCTCATCGCCACCCTTGGAGAAACCCTTGCGAACACAGCGCGAATACTTGTTGTCCTGGGCGAGCAAGATGTACTTGACGTCTGTCTTCTCCGTGGAGCACACGAGCTTGAGCCGTTTGTCCTCGAGGATGAGAAAGCTCACCTCGCGGAAGTTCAAGCCCTCGGTGTTGGTGAGGATCCGCAAGGCCTCCTGATAGAGCTGCTCCTCGTTCTCGACGTCCAGCAGCGTGGCGGTCAACTCGAGAGTCGACTTGATCTTCTCGTTCAGCTCGTAGACCCTCAGCGAGGAACGTAGGGCCTGAAACGCGCGGTTCTTCTGAAGCTCCACCTCTCGCTTGAGCCTCGCCTCTCGCTGCTGGCGCTCGCTGCAGGGACGGACGAAGCCCAGGTGGTAGGGCGCCCGCCTCCACCGGATGCTGCGCAGCGTGATCTCGACCGGAACGATGAACCCCGAGCTGTCGATGAGGTTCACCTCGAACGTGCTCTCGCCTGCGGCGAGCTTGCCCCTGAGCCAGGTCTGGAAGACACATCGATCCTCCCGGTGCAGGAAGCGCGAAAAGGGGATCTCCTCTTCCTCCAGCTCCTCGAGATCTCGACCGAGGATGCTCAGCAGCTTCTGGTTGGCGGCGACCAGATGTCCGTTTTCGCTGTCGAGAAGGAAGACCGCGTCGGCCAAACAGGTCCCGAACAACGTGGCGAGCTGATCGCTCTCCAGCCGCTTGAGGATGGGGACCGGTTGGTTGATGCTGCTCTCGACTGCGATCTTCTCCGGATACATTCTGCGCCGCCGCCCCGGCCTCGACCCGTCCCCACACACGCCTCGCGCCGATGCTGGAAAGCTCGCTCCGGAGGCGTCACTCGCCCCGCTCCTCGAATGGCCCTCCAGAGGCCTTCGAAGCACGAGGACACGACCCCGGGTCCGTCGCCCGGGCCGGAGAAGTATACAACAGTTTCGAGACAGGAGCCGAGGCCCTCCAGACCCCTCGGCCGGGCGGAAAGAGGTCTGCCGGCGGTGGTCGGAATCTCCTTAACCTTTTTTTTCGTCGACATTTAAAAAGATCGCAGGCCGCGGACCGGCGGAGTTCCATCGGCAGGGGTTGCCTGTATAATCATCCTTCGACGTTCCCGGCTGCGGCGCGCTGCAGGCGGGCGTCTGGTTCGAGCCCGAGGAGCAGCGTCAGTCCGGAATCAGCGGCCGGGGGTCGCCTCCGCAGAAGGCGGAGGCGCGGGACCAGAGCGCTGATCGGCCATCCGCTCTGTCCCCCTGCAACACGACGATCCGAGCGGCTCCCCCTCGGGTGACGCAGGGGAAGGGAGCCGTCTGCCACCCAGGAGAAAGAACGCTGTGAGCGTCTTGCAGCAGATCCAGTCGGCCGCGCAGAAGGGCTGCGCCCTGTGCGGTTCCATCCTCCAGGTTCTCGAGTCCTTTCCCAGGGAGATCGTCGAGATCCTCTTGATGCACCGCCTGCACTTCCACATGGAGCCGAGCCTGGCTCTGAGGAGCTTCCGTCAGCTGAAGTCGGAGTTCGTCGACTGGAACGAGGTGCGCATCAGCCCGATCCGCGAGATCCAGGAGCAGGTGAGCCAGGGACGCAACTCCCTCGAGCTCTCGGTCGCCATCAAGGAGCTGCTCGAGTTCGTGCACACTCGGCACCACCACGTCTGTCTCGAGCACCTGGCGGACTTGAACCTCACCGATATCCGGCGCTACTTGAAGCAGATCCGGGGTCTCGAGCCCTCGAGCATCGAGCTCGTGCTGATGCTGCGCAGGGAGCACGCCATCGTTCCTCTGACTGCGGAAATGGAAACCGAGCTCATCGGCCTCGGCCTCCTGTCTGCAGACGACACCCGCGACCGCCGGGCCAAGGCGCTCCACGAGATGGTCGGAGGCGAGTCCGCGCTCGC
>JAFGKN010000018.1 GCA_016928605.1 Planctomycetota bacterium
GGGGGGGGGGGGGGGGGGGGGGGGGGGGGGGGGGGGGGGGGGCGGGGGGGGGGGGGGGGGGGGGGGGGGGATGGGAGGCGCGGCCGACGGCATCCCCTCGGCAGTTGGCCGGCGGGAGGAGCGCCAAGACGGCACAAGGCCTGCCAGCGGTCGGCCGTCTCTGCCGCCGCGGTCGCTTCCCGGCGATCTGCCAGGCATCCCGTTCCTGATGACTCCACGCCAGCGCCCAGACGGCAGGAAGCCAGACATCGAGCGAACAGAGAGACTTCTGTCGTCGAGAGCATCTCCCTCGAGCCCGCAGACAGACTCCGAACGTGCCGAGATTCCGCCGCCCCGGGAGCCCCAGAAAAAAAAGAGGGGCCGGCTAAGGTTGTTTGGGTCGAAAGGGTAGGGTTGGAGTTGGGTGAGATGAAAGCCGGCCCAACCGAGATCATGCAACACGGATGGGGCCCTATCAAGGAAATTTAAAAAAAAACCGGCTGTATTTCCGCGCCCTAGCCGAGATACAATGCGTCTCTTTTCGTTCCGGATCGCCCAACTCGCTGCCTGCCAGAGGTTAGGAGAAGGCTGGCGGTCGCGGTGGACCGCCTATCCAAATCTTTTCAGTGGAAGAAGTTAGGGTTTCGGATCCCCCCGCCTGGGGGATGTCGACGCCTGCGGGGCCGCGCGTGGAGGCCGGCGGGATGCCCGATGCCTGCCCGTGCTGCGGCAGGCGAGGGCGGGCGAGGTGCATCGGGTGCGGCAGGGCCCTCCCCTCTGGCGCGCCGGAGACGATTGCAGCAACGGGACCCGCATCGCGAGCCCCGGAAACCTGGCTCGCCGGCCTCCGGACCGCCTTCTCCGAGCGACAGCGGTGGAGGGGGCTTGCCCGAGGCGCGAGGTGACTTCGACAGCTATGGCTTCCTTCCGGCTGGGAATGATCGGCTGCGGCACGGTCGGCAGCGGGGTGCTCGAGATCCTCCACCGCCGTCGCGACGCTCTCAAACGGCTTCTCGGACGCGGGATCGAGGTGGCGCGGATCGCAGTCCGCGATCCGGATCGGCCCCGGCATCAGGTGTACGGCTTCGTCGATCCGGATGTTTTCACGGGGAACGTCGCGCGAGTCATCGAGGACGACTCCATCGAGCTCCTCGTCGAAGTCGCGGGAGGTGTCGACGCTCCCCGCGACTGGATGGTAGAGGCTCTCCGGAGGGGCAAGGACGTCGTCACTGCAAACAAGGCGACCCTCGCCTTCCACGGCGAGGAGATCTTCCAAGTGGCCCGCGAGTGCGGCCGCAGCGTGTACTACGAGGCGAGCGTGGCGGCGGCCATCCCCATCATCGAGATGCTGCAAAACGGCCTCGTCGCGAACCAGGTGACCCGTGTCCTGGCGATCCTCAACGGCACCTGCAACTACATCCTCACGCGCATGGAGCTCGACGGCGTCGATTACGGCGTGGCTCTGCGGCAGGCGCAGGAGAAGGGCTTCGCCGAAGCCGATCCGACCCTGGACGTGAGCGGCGAGGACGCCGCCCACAAGCTCGCCCTCCTCGCGAGGATCTTCACGCACTCCTACGTGCCGGTCGACCGGATCTTCACCGAAGGGATCCAGCGCATAAGCCGCGA
Organism: Planctomycetota bacterium; assembly: GCA_016928605.1. Taxonomy (GTDB): domain Bacteria; phylum Planctomycetota; class UBA8108; order UBA8108; family UBA8108; genus JAFGKN01. Next base: position 1,606 of record JAFGKN010000018.1, read on the forward strand.
AGACATGGCGTTCGCCGAGGATCTGCGCTACCGCATCAAGCTCCTCGCCATCGCCAAGCTCTCGGAAGAGGGCGCGTGGGACCTGCGGGTCCACCCGGCGATGATCGCGCGCGACAGCATCCTCGCGCAAGTGCAGGAAGAGTACAACGCCGCGTACGTCAAGGGAGACGCTGCGGGGCCGATGCTCATCTACGGCAACGGAGCTGGATCCTTCCCCACGGCCTCCAGCGTCGTGGCGGACATCGTGCGCGCAGTCAAGGGGGACCGTCCTGTCAACGGCGAAGAGCCGCAGGAGTCCGTGCAGCTAGTTCCCATCGAGAATGTATCGTTGCGCAATTACATCCGCACCATCGTGCTCGATGTCCCGGGAGTGCTGGGCCGGATCACATCCCATTTCGGCATGCGCGGCATCAGCATCGCCAGCATCCGCCAGCCCGAGGCTAAAGTAGGGCAGCCGGTTCCCGTGGTTCTCGTCACACACAAGGCACCGGACAAGGTGGTGACCGACTCGCTCTGCGAGCTGGAGAGGGTGGGGCTGCTTCTGGAGCCCCCGACGAGGATCAGGATCGAGGAATGAGCTCCGTGGATGCGAAACTCAGCCCGGCACGGGACGGAGGAAAGCCCTCCATCATCGAGAGATACCGCCGCTATCTCCCGGTCACCGAGAAGACCTGCATCATCTCCCTCCAGGAAGGGGATACGCCGCTGATCCGCGCTCGCAACCTGGAGAGGTACCTCGGCAGCCTCAAGGGAACGCTGTCGTCGCCGGAGGTCTACCTCAAGTACGAGGGCGCGAATCCCACGGGATCTTTCAAGGACCGGGGGATGACGATGGCGATCACCAAGGCAGTCGAGGAGGGCACCACGGGCGTGATCTGCGCCTCGACCGGCAACACGTCGGCCTCGGCGGCCGCCTATGCAGCCCGCGCTTCGATTCCCTGCTTCGTGGTCATCCCGCAGGGAAAGATCGCCATGGGCAAGCTCGCTCAGGCAGTGATGCACGGTGCGCGGGTGATCGCGGTTCGAGGCAACTTCGACCAGGCGCTCACCATCGTGCGCGAGGCCGCCGAGCGGCTCGGCCTGACGCTCGTCAACTCTCTGAATCCTTACCGCATCGACGGTCAGATGTCCGTCGCCTGGGAGGTCGTGGATGCCCTGGGCGCTGCTCCGGAGTTCCATTTTCTCCCCGTCGGTAACGCGGGCAACATCACCGCCCACTGGAGGGGCTACAACGCATATCGCAGCGCCGGGAAGATCCAGGCGCGTCCCCGCCTGATGGGCTTCCAGGCCGCAGGGTCGGCGCCGATCGTGCTCGGTCATCGCGTCGAGGATCCGCAGACGATCGCCACCGCCATCCGCATCGGGAATCCCGCTAGCTGGCAGAGCGCCGTCGCGGCGCGCGACGAGTCCGGAGGCATCATCGACAAGGTGACCGATGATCAGATCGTAGAGGCCTACCGGCTCATCGCATCGCTCGAGGGCGTCTTCGCGGAGCCCGCCTCGGCCGCTTCGGTCGCGGGGCTGATCCAGACCTGGCTCTGCGGGGAGCCGAAGCTCGAGGGGCGGATCGTCTGCACGCTGACGGGTCACGGCCTCAAGGACCCCGAGCGGGCGATCGCCAGCGCGGTCGTTCCCACGGAGGTGGATGCGGATTTCGCGGCAGTGGCCAGGGAGATCGAGAACCGTGAGCGCTGATCGTTTCGTCATGAAGGTGCGCGTCCCCGCATCGACGTCGAACCTCGGGTCGGGCTTCGATGTCGTCGGGCTGGGTCTCCAGATGTATCTGGACGTGGAAGCGCGTCCCGGAGGCACCTCGCTGGTGATCGAGAACGACGGTGTCAATGCCGGCGAGATTCCCCGCGACGCGAGCAACCTCGTCTATCGCATGATCTGCGAGCACGCGGGCGACGCCATGCCCCGCGGAATCCACCTCAGGATTCACAACGGGATTCCCCTGACGCGGGGCTTCGGCTCGAGCGCCGCGGCGATCGTCGCGGGCATCGCGATCGGCTGCTGGATCCGCAACGGGACGCCCCCCGAGCGCCAGCCGGTCCTGGAGGCCGCGACGCGCGTGGAAGGCCATCCCGACAACGCCTCGGCGGCGGTTCTCGGGGGGCTCACCGTGAGCGCAGTCATCGAAGGGGAGGTGCAGGCAACCAGCCTCCGCGTGCCGTACGGGCTCCAGATCGTCGCCATCATCCCGGACCGCGAGATCTCCACCCGCAAGGCGCGGGAGATGCTCCCCCTGACGATCCCCCGCTCGGAGGCTGTCTTCAACCTGCAGCGGCTCGGCCTTCTCCTCTCGGGGCTGATCCAGAACCGCAAGGAGTTCCTCTTCTACGGCGTGCAGGATCGGATCCATCAGAGCCGCCGGGCGCCCTTGCTGCCGGCGATGAGCGCGGTGGTCTCCACTCTGAACGAGCAGCGGGCTTGCCTCGGGGCCTTCATCAGCGGCGCCGGCCCGGCAGTCGCAGCCTTCGCCAAGAGCGAGGCGATCAAGGTGGGCACGACGGGCGTCGAGGAGTTCCAGCGCTGGAGCATCGACGCCGAGTACCGTATCCTGGCGCCGGACTATCTCGGCCTGACGTTTTTCTGAAGCGGCTTTGAATCGCTGCGTCTCTGAAGTCTATTGATGGACCGCAAAGGACTGGGAATGATCAAAGCTGCCGAGAAGATCGGCAGGCCCGTCGTGCTGCAGAAGTACGGCGGCACCTCCGTCGCGACGGCAGAGCATATCCGAAGGGTTGCGCAGCGGGTGGTCGCCCGCAAGCGGGAGGGCAACGCAGTCGTCGTCGTCGTCTCCGCCATGGGCAAGACCACCGACCAGCTGGTGAGCCTCTCCCGCGAGATCAATCAGCGGCCTCCCTGGCGCGAGATGGACATGCTGCTGCACGCCGGCGAGATCATCAGCGCTTCCCTGCTGGCCATGGCCATCGAGAAGGAGGGGGAGCCCGCGATCTCCTTCACGGGAGCGCAAGCGGGGATGATCACCGATGCCTCTCACACTCGCGCGAGGATCCAGCGGGTGCAGGCAGACCGGATCGTCGAGGATCTCGGGCGCGGTCGGATCGTCGTGATCACGGGATTCCAGGGCATCACCGCCGACCATGAGGTGACGACGCTGGGCCGGGGTGGTTCCGACACGAGCGCTGTAGCGTTCGCCGCGGGGATCGGGGCGAACGAGTGCGAGATTCTGACCGACGTCGACGGAGTCTACACCGCGGATCCGCGCGTGGTGGAGAATCCCCGGAAGCTAGGGTGGTGCTCGTACGACGAGATGCTGGAGATGGCATCGCTGGGAGCGCGCGTGCTTCACTCCCGGTCGGTCGAGATCGCGCGGCGCTTCGATGTGCCGCTCCTCGTGGCGTCGAGCTTCCACGAGGCGGCAGGCACCTGGATCTGCTCCAAGGAGAGAGGCGAAAAGGAGTTTTCTGACATGGAAACGGTCTCCGTGCGAGGAGTCGCCCACAACTCCAACGTCGCCAAGATCTCGCTCGTGGATGTGCCGGACCATCCGGGCGTGGCGGCCGGTATCTTCACGACGCTCTCGAGATACAACGTCCAGATCCTGCTGATCGTGCAGGCGGAGCATCGCGGGGGCGCCAACGACATCTCGTTCCTCGTCTCCGCGGAGACGCTGGTGCACGTGGAGCCGCACCTGCATGACCTCGCCAAGGAGATCGGCGCGAGCCGCGTGGTCATCGACGACCAGGTGGGAACGGTGTCGATCGTCGGCGATGGAATCCAGAGCGATCCTTCCATCGCCGCCCGCATGTTCTCCTCCCTGGCCAAAGAGGGCATCAACATCGACCTCATCAGCTCCTCCAACCTGATGCTCGCCTGCGCGGTGCCGAAGAAGCGCCTGGAGGATGCGGTGCGGGCGATCCACCGCGAGTTCCTGGAGTGAATGCGGATCGCAGGAGCGGCGGCGGATCCCGCGCGCGAAGGCGCAAGCTGTGCAGGATCGCGGCTCGCGTGCGCGATCTCAGCGGCTGGAGCGATGGCTCGGCAGCTGCGAAGGCTCGATGCTCGCCTGCTGAATTTCTGCCGGCGAGCGCATCGCCGGTGAACGGATACGCGGGATCTTCGCCATCACCCGTTCGACTCTGAGCGACACCGCGCGGTGATCCTCCTCGATCGTCCCTTCGAAGACGTAGGGCCCCAGCCCCCTGAGGATGCGAGCGTGGCGCTCATAGACCCGCGGGAAGAGCGTCGCCTCCAGAAGATCGGTCTCGTCCTCGATCGTCACGAACTGCATGAACTGCCCGTGCGACGTGCGGACGCGGCGGACGGCGGCGAGAATCCCCGCGACCCGCACCGGCTGGCCGATGCGGTCGAGAGCCTCGGCGCAGCGGATGGCGCCGATCCTGCGGAGATCCTCTCTGAGCGGCGCGACCGGATGTCCAGAGAGCGTCATCTCGAGCGTCCGCAGCTCGTTCTGGAGTCTGCGGAGGGGCGGATCATCTTCCAGCGGCGGATAGTCGAGCCGGCACGCCTCGTCGGAAAGAAAGCCAAGGCTGCCTCGCCCGCGCTCCTTGGCGTAGGTGCTCTCCAGCTCCCAGAGGAGCTGAGGATGGTTCGGGCGCGGGCGGTCGAGCCCGGATCCGGAGGGCGGCAGACTGTCCATCGCGCCCGAGAGGATGAGCGCCTCGACCTCGCGGCGGGGGATGGACGTGCGGCGGATGAGGTCGAGCAGGCTGCGGAAGGGCCGCTCCCGGACGATGGCCTCCTGCGATGCCGAGGAGAGGCCCTTGATGCGGGCCAGGGCGGTGCGCACCGCAGTCCGGCCATCCGGTTGTGCCTCGAGGATGAATCGCGAGTCCGAGCGGTTGATGCAGGGAGGAAGGATCGAGACGCCCATCCGGCGGACCTCCTCGGCGATGGTCCGCGTGCTGTACATCCCTGCGTGGTTGTTGAGAAGGGCGCACGCGAAGGCCGCGGGGTGATGGGCCTTCAGGTAGGCGGACTGGTAGGCGAGCACTCCGTAGCCGGAGGCGTGCGCTTTGCTGAAGCAGTAGCTCGCGAACCGGCGCAGATCGTTCCAGACGCGGCGGGCAGCGTGCGGCTCGACGCCGTTGTGGATCGCCCGGCGGAGGAAGTCGTTTTCCAGCTCGGCGAGCTCGTCGTCATGGCGGCTCTTCTTGATGGCAGATCGGAGGAGATCGCCCGCGGCCAGGTCGATGCCCGCGATGGCCGACGCGATGCACATCACGTCTTCCTCGTAGATGACCGTGCCACGCGTCTCCTCGAGGATGGGGCGGAGGCTCGGATGGTCGTACGCTTCCGGCTCCTCTCCGTGTACCCGCCGTATGTAGGCATCCTTGGCGCCCGCGGCTGCCGCGCCCGGCCGGATGAGAGCGACGGCTGCGATGCAATCGCGCATCCGGCGCGGCCGCATCTTGCGCAGCAGGTGGCGCATCGCCGGGCTCTCGAGCTGGAAGCAGCCGACGGTGCGCCCCTCGGCCAGCAGGTCGAGCGTCATCGGATCCTCGTCCGGGATGTCGCGCAGCGTCAAGCGGGCGCCGTCGTTTTCGATCCACTCGAGCGTCTCCTGCAGCTCGGTGAGGCATCGGCTGCCGAGCAGATCGATCTTCACGAGACCGATCTCTTCGATGGAGTCCTTGTCGTACTGGGTGACGATGATGCCCTTGGCCGCGGGCTCGAGTGGGACGTAGCCGTCGATCGGCCGGTCCGCGATCACGATGCCGCCGGGATGCACCGAGAGGTGATGCGGCAGATGGAGAAGACGGTCCGCGAGAGGCAGGGCCGTGCTGAATGGCATTTCGTCCAGCGGCAGGCTTCTCCGATGAGGCGAGCCCTGGATCAGCTCCCGCAGCGGAGCGCTGGAGGCGATCTCTCCGTGGAGGTGGGGGAGACACCGGGAGTGGCGGACCGCCTCGCGGGGCGGAATCCCGAAGGCCTTGAGCGTTTCCTGCAGCGCCGAGCGCGGCTGGAAGGTGACGTGGGACGAGATCATCGCCACCCGATCCTCTCCGTACGCCTCGTAGACATGCCGGATGACCTCGTCGCGCCGGATCCAGCAGAGGTCGATATCGATGTCGGGAAGGTCGCTGCGCCGGGGATGGAGAAAGCGCTCGAAGTAGAGCCGATGCGCGAGAGGATCGACGTTGGTGATCCCCAGGAGGAAAGTCACGAGCGATCCGGCGCCGGAGCCGCGTCCCACCACCTCGATGGAGCGCTCGCGTGCGAAGCGGACGATCTCTCCGACGGCGATGAAGTACTCGCAGAAGCCGAGCTTCTCGATGATGCCGAGCTCCATCGTCAGCCGCTCCAGGACCTTCTGGCTCGCGCGGCCATAGCGCTCGCGGATCCCCCGCAGGCAGAGATCCATCAGGCGCGAGTAAGCGCTCTCGCCCGGCGGAAGGGAGATCGCAGGGAAGATCGGCCTCTGCCGGAGGAGGTCCAGATCGCACGCCTCGCTCACGCGATATGTCTCGCGGACCGCTCCGGGGACGTCGCGGAAGATCCGGTGTGCGTCCCGGATGCTGCGGAAGCAGCGCTCGCGCGATTTCACGAGGCGGCGCCTCTCGACCTCCGAGAAGAGAGCGTTCTCGTGGATCGCGGCCCTCAGCCGATGGAGATCGTAGTCCTCGGGATCGAGCAGCGCGATGTCGAGATCGGCCACGAGGGGGATCTCGAGACGCCGAGATGCCTCGATGATGCTCGCTTCCGGCTGATCCGGCGCAGGCCGGACGAGGAGAAGCCGCAGCGAGCTTCGTTCCGGGCTGCCGTGCTCCTCTGCGGCGCTGATCAGCCGCTCGAGCAAAGCCGTCGAGTCGGTGAGCAGGAAAAGGCCTCCGGCAAGGCCTCGAACGCTCTCGACCGGATCCTCGACCCCTCGGCAGCGGCGGCGCGTCAGGATGCGGCAGAGGTTCTCGTAGCCCTCCCGGCTGCGCGCGAGGAGGACGACGCGCTCCGCCGGAGGTTCTCGCCGGTCTCGCCGAGATCGAGCAGCTTCCAGGGCGCGCGCCGCCGGCGCCGAGCCTGGATGCCGTGGATCTCGCGGATCACGCGGAAGCGGCGGAGCGAGCGAAGCCGGCGTTCCCCTCAGCTCGACTCCCGTCACGGGGCGGATCCCCCGCTGCCTTGCCGCGCGATGGAAGATCACCTGGCCGTAGAGATTCTCCTCGTCCGTCAACGCCAGCGCGGGAAGGCCGAGAGCCGAAGCGCGCTCCACCAGGCGCGCGACCGAAGCGGTGCCGCCGCGGAGGGAGTAATGGCTCTGGACGTGCAGGGGAATCATGGCCGGACGGGTCGAGGGGATGGAGGTGGCTTACCGGGTGAGGCAAGGCGTGCGCAGAACGAAGCCGTGCTCGTCCTGCGGAATCTGCCCCAGCAATCGCAGGGAACGGCCGCAGACGACCGACGAGTATCCGTAGCGCTCGCGGATCGCATCGATCCTGAGGAGGAGCCTCCGCTCCCGGCGCCGCGCTTCGATCGAGCGAGCGGCGCGGTGCACGTCCGCAACCACGTCCGCGATGGAGCTTCCGATGGGTGCATCGCTGAAGAGATCGAGCTGATGGTAGCCCGTCTCCGGCACCAGGCGGCCGAGGGTGATGCCGACGAGCCGCAGGCCCGCGCGCCGGGTGTGGATCGCGCGCCGCAGAGCGGCCGCGCGCTCGAAGAGCTCCGAATCGAGCTGGGTGGGAGCTGCGAGCTTGCGCGCGACGGAAGCGGTCTCGTGATCTCGATAGCGGATCTTCACCTCGATCTGGGAGGCTCTCAGACCGAGCTGGCGCAGCGTGGCGGCGGCGCGCTCGGTGAGGTAGTACAGCGTCCCCTCGATCGTCTCGGCATCGGTCGTCTCCTCGGCAAAGCTCGTCTCTCTCCCGATGGAACGAGGGACCTCGCGGGCGCAGATCGCGCGCGTGTCGATGCCGCGGCAGCGCTGGTACAGCGCATCGCCGACACGGCCGAAGATCCCGACGAGAGATGGCCGCGAGAGAAGCCGCAGATCGCCGATCGTGCGGATGTTGAGCTTCCCGAGGATGGCGCCCGCCCGCGGTCCCACGCCGGGGAGCTCGCGGAGGGGCAGGTCCCGCAGAAAACCATCCTCCTCTACGGCCTCGAGGCGGCGCAGGCCATCGGGCTTGACGCTCCTCGCCGCCATCTTGGCGACCATCCGGCTGCGGCCCAGGCCGACCGTCGTGGACAGGCCTGTCTCTTCGCGGATCCGCTCCTTCAGTCTCGCGGCGGCCGAGAGAACGTCGGGATGGAGGCGCTCGGTCCCCGCCAGATCGCAGAACGCCTCGTCGAGATACGTCTCGACGGCGGGCGTATGCGATCGGCAGATCTGGAAGACTCTCTCGCTGAAACACCGGTAGATAGCGGCGTGGCCCGGCAGCACCAGCAGACGGGGGCAGACCTCCCGGGCTTTCCGCAAGGGCATGCCTGCGTGGAGCCCGAAGCGGCGGGCCTCGTAGCTGCAGGATGCGATGACGCCCGTGCCGACCGCGACCGGTCTCCCAGCGAGGCGAGGATTCCGGAGCTGCTCCACAGAGGCGAAGAAGGCATCGATGTCGATGTGCAGCACCCACGGGCTCATCGCGATGGTTTCACTCCATCAAGATGTATTCCAGCTTCCAGACGGGGTTGCCCTCTTCGTAGCTCACCTGAAAGATGTCTCCGCTATCGACGGTGAGAGAGAATCCGTGGCGGGGGGGGCGCAGCGATCGATCGATCCAGCTGGAGTTGATCCGCGTCACCCGGAAGCGCCGGTCGCCCCAGAGGATAGCCACGGGCTGGATCTTGCCCTCCGCGAAAAGGGCGTACACCTTGCGAAGAGGCTCGTCGATCGATTCTTCGTGCATGGTGAACAACCACCTTCTCGGGACACCAAGAGCCTCGTATCTGTTTAGCGGCGATGCTTCCCGCTCACTTCTTACTTCGGACGTCGTCGTCTGCAGCGTCGATCCAGGCATGGGAGTATCGCGAGAGGAGCCCCCTGTGGAAGTGCCGGTTTGCTGTTGCGTCTCGGAACGTTGTTTGTCCTGGACCGTCCGGGGCGCAAAGCCCGCGGACGTCCATCCGAGTTTCAACGTCAGAGGATGGCCCCTCTCACGAGTCCCACATATTTTCCGAAGACGATCACCTCCTTTCGGTCCACTTCGGTGATTTCGATCGGATCGTAATTGTCGCTGGCGGGCACCAGCCGGACGATCTCGCGGTATTCCTCGTTGTCGTCCGCGTTTTGTCGAGCGGAACTGGTGGAGGGCTGCAGCGCGGACACGGAGTTCCTGTCGTGAGAGCCGCCGGTCGAAAGGGCCGCGTCGAGATGGTTTCGCGGCTCTCCTCGCCGGACGTGATGCCAGCGCTTCAGAGTGGCCTCTCCATCGACGAGGACCACGGCGATCTCTCCGTCCTCGACCTCGCGCTGGCGCCGCACGATGGCGTAGTCGCCATCGAAGATGCCGACATCGACCATGCTGTCTCCCTCCACGCGCAGCGCGAAGATCTCCCCGCCGGCGCCGAAGAGGCGCGGATCGATGGCGAGGGAGAGGGGGGCCTCTCCGGCGAAAGGCCGGAAGGCTTCCGGTCTCGTTTCGCAGGGGGGCCCCGCCGCGATGACCCCCTCGACCCGGATCCCCCCGGGCCGGATGCCGAGGCTGCGGCGTGCCTGGTCGGGCCCGGCGAAGTGGATCTTGAGGACCTGCTCGCGGAGGATGGCCTGCTCGGCGGGATCCTCGTCGGCATCCGGCGCCGTGAACTCCGGCGGTGGAGGAGCCTCGCCCTCCTCGAGGAGAGTCTCGAGCAGCTCGCGGTCGATGATCCGGATCCCGCGGCTCTTGCCGCTCGTCTTGATGAGCTTTTCGGCCTCCAGCGCCTTCAGGTGCTTGGAGACCGTGGCCGAGGAGCGGAGGCCCACGAGCGCTCCTACCTCCCGCACCGTGGGGATCTCGCCGCGGCGGATCAGGAAGAGAATGGCGTCCAGGATGAGGCGTTGTTTCTTGGTCAGCGACATGGCGGATGCCCTGTCCTCCGGAATGCCGAGCCCGGGTGGCTCCGCACGGCGGCGTTCCCGCCGGGGCTCGCTTCTTCGCAACGGGTGAGCCGCTTCAGCGGTGCAGGCTCACGTCTGTCCTGTGTCCGACCGGCCTCGGAGATCTGCGTCCGGCGCACCGGTTCCGACCGGCCTCGGCGCTGTATCCGGCGCTCCGGCCGGTCTTGGCGCTCCGTCGGGGCGAACATCTGTTCGCTTCGACCTCGGGGACTATAGCGAACATCTGTTCGCCTGGCAAGGGAATTTTGGTTTCTTTTATAAGAAGCTTTGATGGAAGCATTTGCGATAACCTCTCGGGTCCCCTGAGGCCGTCGAACTCCAAGGGTCGGCGCGCAGATCCGGCGCGCGCGCTGGCCGAAGCGGCCCGTCTCGTTCTCGGCTCCATCCGAGTTGAAGATCAGGCCGCCCAGCTTCTCTGGACGCGCAGCGTGCGAGCGCCGCGGATGCCGAGGAGACCGAAGTGGGTCCGGACGAGGGTGACGGGTGCTTCTCCGGCCGCCCGCAGCTCGATGTCGAGCTCGAGGGCCAGCTCGCCGGAGGGGAGAGCTATGAACGCGAGACCTCGATGAGCTCCACCTCGAGGACGACCGTCGCTCCGGGAGGGACGGCGTAGAGCCCCGTCGCGGACTCCTTCAGCCCGCGCTGTCCGTAGGCGAGCGCGCCTGCCGCGGTGATGCGCCTCGCGCCGCCGGGCCTCATCCCCACCAGGCCCTGGCTCAGCCCGCGGATCAGCGACGCATCGCCGATCCGCAGCCGCAAGGGCTCGCCGCCGCGGCTCGCCGCCCAGCGGCTGCCGTCGAGGAGCGTCCCGGTGAAGTGGATCGACACCTCGGCACCTGCCGCGACCGGCTCTCCGTCGCCGATCCGCAGATCTTCCACGAGCAAGGCCGCCTCCGCACGCGCCGGCTCCGCTCGCCGCCGGGACGCGGGCGCCTCGCCCGTCTCTCCAGCGAGCGATGGGACCGCCGCCTCGCGCGCGGCGTCCTCGCGGTCGCTCGTCGCGGGATCCGCTTCTGGGGGGACCGCGCCAGCCCTTGCGGCATCGCGCACCTCCTGGCCGGCGGGCTCGAGAGCCGCGGAGACCTCCGGCTGCGCGGAACCCGCCGCGGGCTCGTCGCTCGACCGCCCGCAGCCGCCGACCACGGCGATGGGGAAGAGAGCGAGCCCGGCGAGGCAGGTGCGCCGCCGGTTTCGACGCGTCATGCAGGTCCCTCCTTTCGGTCCGTGATGCGATGGATGCCCGGAGGAACTGCAGTATACCGCGGCGAGCGTCGATCGGTAGCCCGAGCCCGACACCGAGACCGAGCCCGAGACCGGGCCCGACACCGAGCCCGAGACCGAGCCCGAGACCGAGCCCGAGACCGAGCCCGAGACCGAGCCCGA
>JAFGKN010000845.1 GCA_016928605.1 Planctomycetota bacterium
CGTCCACGTGCGGTCGATTCGCAAGAAGCTCGGCGCCGCGCGCCGCATGATCGAGACCGTCCGCGGGGTCGGATACCGCTTCCGCGATTCTGGCTGGAGCGGCTCGGAGTAGTTCCATCCGCATTTCTCGCCCGCAGCGGCGGAGCCGGCGTCTTCGGACGGCGTCCACCTCTGCCGTGCCGCGCCTCCGCTGGAGGATACGGCCTATCCCCCCCTGAGGGCCGGGCGAGGCCCGCGCCGGAAGGAGCCCGCGGCGCGTCCCGGAGATGCGCCGTGCTGCGGTGATGGTCCCGCGGGCGAAGCGACACATCTCGTCGCATCGACAAAACCGGTCACCGTTTCTCGGCGCCGCCCTCGTTTCCGGATCCTCCCCCCCGGCGGGGCAGCCCGCGCGGCGGCCGGCGCCTCCAGGGGTTAGGAGAAAACCGGCGGGGAGAGAGGACTTCGGCACTCCGCTTGCTCCCGATCCGTCCGGGCTCGAGGCCGCAGCCGATTTCCGGAGCCTGGGCAGTCATCCGGCGCCGGGGCGGCCCCAGGGGCGCGAGCTCCGAGAAGGATCGATTCGGAGGGGAACGATCGGTTCGTTCCACGAGAATTCGAGGTACGGTTCAGTTTCTCAGAGGTTTAGGAGGTATCTCTTCATGAAGAGACGCGAAGGTTTTACACTGATCGAGCTCATGATCGTCGTCGCGATCATCGCGATCATCGCGGCCATCGCCATCCCCAGCCTGCTCAACGCGAGGAAGGCCGGCAACGAGGCGTCCGCGATCAGCTCTCTGCGCACGCTGACCACGGTCAACGAGCAGTACCGCACGCGGTTCCAGACGTATTCCGACACCCTCGCGAACCTGTCGAACGCCACGTACATCGACAGCGTTCTCGGCGCGGGGCAGAAGTCGGGCTACACGTTCGCTTACGCGAACCCGTCGATCAACACCTGGAACTGCACGGCGGATCCGACCGATCCCGGCGTGACCGGCGACCGCTACTTCTTCGCCGATCAGACCGGTGTGATCCGGTTCAGCGCGACTGGCACGGCGACCACCGCCGATCCGCCCATCGACTAACTGTCCCGAGCCGGCGGTGCCTGCGGGCACCGCCCGGTCGAGACAACACGTACCCAGAAACGAGCAGGACGGCTCCCAGAGCTGCCCTGCTTTTTTTTCGTGAAATCCTCGCTCCCCCCGCGGAGACTACCCTCCGGAGGCCGTGGCGACCGCCGCGGCTGTGCTCTCCGCGCTCGAGTCGTGCCGGCATCTGCACTGGGCCGCCGGCGAGGCTCGAGCGAAGGCGGCGGCGCGAGATCATGATCCGGATCGAGGGCGTCAGCAAGTTCTTCGACGACAAGGCGGCCGTGGACTCCATGGACCTCCGCGTGGAGGCCGGCAGCCTCTTCGGCCTCATCGGCCCCAACGGCGCCGGGAAGACGACCACTCTCAAGATGCTCGCGACCCTGATGAAGCCGGACCGGGGCCGGATCACCATCAACGGGTTCGACGGCCGCGGCGATATCCGGAGCGTCCGCAGGAGCATCGGCTACATGCCGGACTCGTTCGGCGTCTTCCGGGGTCTGACCGTCGAGGAGTACCTGCAGTTCTTCGGGCGCTGCTACGATCTTCACGGCGCCGAGCTGCGCCGGCGCATCGAAGATGTCCTCGCGCTCGCCGAACTCGTGACGCTGCGCGACGAGCTCACGGTCGCCCTTTCCACCGGCATGCGCCAGCGCCTCTCGCTGGCGAAGACCCTGCTTCACGATCCCACCCTCCTGCTGCTCGACGAGCCGGCGAGCGGCCTCGATCCCCGCGCTCGGATCGAAATCCGGTCGCTTCTGAGGGAGCTGGGGAAGATGGGCAAGACGATCGTCATCTCGAGCCACATCCTGGCGGACCTCGAGGAGATCTGCACCGATGTCGGCATCATGGAGCTCGGCAAGGTCGTCTGGCAGGGCTCCATCCAGGCGGTGGAGAGCGCGGAGGCGCACCGGCGGACCGTGGAGGTGGAGGTGGCGGAGAGCGAGATGGACCGGGCGCTCTCGGTGCTCCTGGCGCTCGATGCCGTCGGCCGCGCGAGCCGCAAGGGGATCAAGATCCAGGTCGAGATGGCCTCGGCGTCCGGCAACGAGGTTCTCTCGGCGCTCATCGGAGCCGGCATCGAGATCCGGTCGTTCGCGAGGACGCAGGTGAACCTCGAGGCGCTGTTCCTCGAGCGCACGCGGGGGATCGTGTCATGAGGCGGGCTGGCGCGATGAGTCCGCTGCGAGCCGTGCCAGCCTTCCTCCGGCGCCACATCCTCGAGAATCCCCTCATCGGGCGCCAGCTCACGGTGGGGCTCACGGGACCGCGGCTGGGGCTGGCGTTTCTCGCCGTGAACCTCGCCCTGCTCATCACGTACTCCACGGTCTTCGCTGCCTTCGTGGACACGCGCTCGCTGGGAGATCAGGCCCAGGCCGGCACCATCATCTACTTCTGCCACCACGTGGTGCTCTACTTCCTCATGGCGCTCCTCCTGCCGATCCGCGTCTCCGGCCACATCGAGGGGCCGCGCTTCGGAAGGGCCTTCGACCAGATGGTGGTGACGGGAGCTTCGCCGCTCCGCTTTCACCTGGGGAGCTGGGCGGTCGGCAGCCTGTACACGGTGCTCCTCCTGGTGACCACGCTGCCCTACGCCGGCTGCATGTATCTCTTCGGGGGCGTCGGCGTGAGGGAGATCGCGATCGGCTACGGCGTTCTCCTCGTCTATGCCAACGTCATCATCGCCGTCACGCTGGCGCTCGCCATCTTCGATCGCGAGTGGCTGACGGCGCCAGTCGCCATCCTCGGCTTCCTGCTCGCCGGGCTGTTCAGCATCATCACCGATCACGACTGGCTGTGGGGCTATCCGGCGCACGTCGCGGAGATCACTCCTCTGCGATTCTTCCTGCGCAGCGCGGATCCCTTCGGCGCGCTCGATCTGGCGAGCGCTCGCTCCGCCGGCTTCCTCGTGGCGGATCCGGTCCTCTTCTCGACCGAGATCCCCCTCTCCGTCTATCCGTTTCTGCTCTGGGGAGCCGTCATCCTGGGAGCGCTGGTCCTCCTGACTCTCGGGCCGTCGCACCGCTTCGTCCCCGGCCTGAACACCTTCGGCAGCGTGGTGCTTCCCGGCGACCGCAAGAAGCGCCTCTTCCGCCGGCTGCGGCTGGCACTGAGCCGGCGCGTCGAGCTGGCGTTCTTCTACGAGAACCGTCCGCGGTGGTGCGAGCGGTGGGACTTCGCGCTCCGGATGCTGATCACTTCCCTGCCCCTGGTCTTCATCTGGGGAACGGTGCTCGGCCGCATCTATCTCGGCTATCCCACCTGGGGCCGCCCGCGGTTCTTCTCCGACGAGGCGTTCCTGGGCGCTTTCACCCTCAACGGCCTGGCCCTCGGCCTCTGGATGCTCGGGCAGTGCGATCCGAAGCACAAGGTCTACTGGAAGGAGCGGATCGGACCCTGGCATGTTCCGCGCGAGCTGGCCCTCCTCGCCGGCTTCCTGCTCCTGACCGGAGCGCTCTTCGCCGTCCAGTACCACGCCTTCGAGCAGGGCGCCGAGTCCACGCGGCTGGCCCACCTGGCAGGGGCCTCCGCGGAGAACGCGGTTCCGCCCGATCTCGCGGTCCCGCCATCGCGTCCGAGCGCGATGGCGCGCAGCGGCGCTTCCTGGAACTGGAAGACGTACGGGCTGTATCAGCACAACTGGTGGGCCTTCGTCCCCGCGGTGCTCCTCGCCGGGATCAACCTGTTCCTCGTGAGCCGCCTCCTC
>JAFGKN010000019.1 GCA_016928605.1 Planctomycetota bacterium
GACGAGGGCTCCGAGATCGTCTCCGTCCGCATCCAGCGCGCCGGCGAGGATGACCTGCTCGTGGAGAGGCGGAGCCGGGTGAAGAAAGAGGAGACTTCCGAGAAGGACGGCGCCGAGGAGAAGGACGAGGCGAAGGAGGAGACGAAGGACGAGACGAAGAAGGAGCCGGAGCCGGAGGAGTACTTCGTCGTCACGCAGGCCGCGGAGACGCACGAGGTCACCGAGAAGAAGTGGGCGGCCCGCGGGATTCTCGACCGCGCCAAGTCGATCCGCTTCGAGGACGCGGTCGAGCCCAAGGATCCGTCCGAGTACGGCCTCGACAAGCCCCAGCTGAAGGTGATCATCTCCTACCGGAAGAAGGACGTCGAGGGCGCCGCCATCAACGAGCTCAAGCTCAGCTTCGGGAACGCCATCAAGGACGAGAAGGGCGAGGACAAGGCGTACTACTTCCTCTTCGAAGGCCCGGGCTCGAAGGGGCGGATCACCACCGTCGAGAAGTGGGACTTCAGCGGCTGGAACAAGCAGCTGAAGGAGTTCCTGCCGGAGCCGAAGAAGGAGGAGACGGAGGACGAGAAGGCCGAGCCGGAGGATGCGAAGGAGGCTGCGGACTCTCCCGAAGATCCGGCGCCCGGAGAGCCGGCCGGGCCGGGAGTTGACCCCGCGAAGGAGCCGGCGCCGGAGTCAGCGAACGCTCCGGTGAGCGAGCCGTCCGGGGAGCCGGCCGAGCCGGTGAAGGAGGCCGGTCCCGGCGCCACCGGATCTCCGGCTCCGGTGAGCGAGCCATCCGGGGAGCCGGCCGAGTCGGCCGAGTCGGCCGAGTAGTCCGCGCAGGCGGAGCCGCCGTCCGGATCCGCGGTCGAGACGGCGGGCAGCGCGGGATGGGGGTGACGCCGCCGGGCGATGCACGCCTCGACTCGCGGGCACGAGGCGCGACGGGTGATCCCAGGCCGGGCCTCGCGCTGGGACCAAGGCCTGCGCGGCTCAAAAAAAAAGCCGGATCGAAACCGGGTTGGCATGGCTCCCGATCTGGATCCGGCGGAGAACGGATTCTTGCGGCATTTCTTCCGCGAGAGCCGTTCCTGGAGCGAGAGCTTTCTCGCCCGAGAGCCGCGCGTCCCTCACCTTCTTCGCTGAGCGACAGAGGAGCGCGCGGAATCTCGCATCTCGCGTGTTTTCTGCGTCGGGCCGTCGGTCTCTGGACCGGCGGCGAAGTGCTCGAACTCTATAGGAATCGCAGGGGCGCCGCAAGAGCTTTTTTGCGATTTGTCCTAAGCTCTGACGAGCCCCGATGCTTCAGCCCGAAGGGGGCTGGGGAGGTTCCGCTGCCGACCCGTCCCAGAGCTTTCCAGGCGGCGTGCTCGGGTTTTTAAATTCTTTCAGTGAAATCACTTAGCAGTGATGCAGACAGGCCGCGCGGCAGCTCTGTTGCCGCTTCCCTCGGCTGCTGAACGACTTAGCGCCGGCCGGATGCGAGAGCCCGCATCGGGCAGGGCCGAAAGGGGCGGAGCGGAGCCTGGCAGAGCCGTCGATGTTAGCTGTTTGTGGGGCCCCTTCCAGGAGCCCGGTGGATCGAGGAGAGGGGCCGGCCCAGGGTTGTCGGAGATACCCCTGTCGCTCGAGGCGCCGCGGGCCAGCCCAGGGCTGCTGGCCGCCGTTGCCGTGAGCGCTTCGAGCCCGTACCATGAGCCGGCCGCGGGCGGCCCGAGCAGGCCGTCTCCGCGGGACGAGCGCGGCGCCGGCTTGCGCCGGCCCAGACCTCTCGGGAGACCTTCTTCATGCAGTACGATCCTGGCGAGCAGCAGCAGGGGCATCGCCGCTGGACCATCGTTCGCCTCTTCTACGCGGCGCTGATCCAGTTCCGGAGGCAGTTCGATCAGTACGAGGAGAGGGTCCTCGCCTATGCGAAGGCGAGCGGCATCGAGCGCGAAGTCCTGCGCCTGCGGCCTGCCGAGCTGGCGGGGCTGCTCGATTTCAAGAGCCTCGAGGCGCTGCGCGATGGCTTCATCCACGAGCTCAAGGACATCTGCCACGAGATCTTCCGCTCCCAGGACCGTACGGACTCCTTCGACAGGTACATCTCGGATATCTTCCACGAGATCTCGATCCTCAAGGAGGAGCACTACACGGTCAAGACGTACGCGCCGCAGTACGAGCAGGAGACCGAGGAAGTGGAGCTGAAGTACATCCTCGACGAGGCCCACGCCATGTTTCCGCAGAAGCTGCGCCACATCCTCTACCTCTTCGGCAGGGCGCGGGAGCGGATGGAGCAGCACCTGCCCGGTTTCCACACGAGGCCGATCTTCCTCCGTTCGCTCTTTCTCCATCGAGACGGCTTCGTCCGGGAGGCGTACCCCGACGGCCTGAGGGACTTCTTCCGCATCATGTTCGAATGGGGGCCGCTGGAGGGCTTCTACCGGGTGGGGCAGAGCTTCTATCACTCGGGTTTCTTCGTCCAGGCCCGGGAGACCTTCGAGCAGTCGGCGGCCGAGATTCCCGAGACGCTGGTCCTGGACGAGAGGATCCGCCGGGGCGATCCTGCGGCGCTGAAGGCGATCCGCGTGGGGACCGGCGACTCGATCCGGCTGAGGTCGATCATCCGGTCCCTGAGGGCGAAGCTCCGCCGTGCGAGGGAGCTGGAAAGCGCGTCGCACGCAGCGGAGAGCGCCGGTTGAGGCGGAGATGGCTCGACCGGCGGCCACGAGCGC
>JAFGKN010000846.1 GCA_016928605.1 Planctomycetota bacterium
CAAGAGAGGGACGTACCTTGGACTGCTCGAGAAGATCCCGCATCTGAAAGAGCTGGGGGTCACCGCCGTCGAGCTCATGCCCGTCTTCCAGTTCGATCCCCAGGAAGACAACTACTGGGGCTACATGCCCATCAGCTTCTTCGTCCCTCACAACAAGTACGCGGTCTCCAAGGCTCCCGAGCGCCAGGTCGAGGAGTTCCGGCAGATGGTGTCCGGCCTCCATGAAGCGGGAATGGAGGTGATCCTCGACGTGGTCTACAACCACACGGGCGAGGGAGACCTCCGAGGCCCCGTATACAATCTCAAGGGGATCGACAATGCCACGTACTACCTGCTGTCGGCCAACGCCGCGGTTCCCTATCAGAACCTCTCTGGAACCGGCAACTCCCTGAATTGCGGCACCGAGGCCACCCGCCAGCTCATCCTCGACAGCATGAGGTACTGGGTCGAGGAGATGAAGATCGACGGTTTCCGCTTCGACCTGGCATCCGTCCTGGCGCGAAACTCAGACGGATCTCTGAATACCGTCGATCCTCCCATCTTCAGCCAGATCGCCGCGGATCCTCTGCTGAGAAGCGTCCGCCTCATCGCCGAGCCATGGGACGCCGGCGGCGCCTACCAGCTCGGCTGCGCCTTCCCCGGCCGGCACTGGGCCCAGTGGAACGATCACTATCGCGACGAAGTGCGGCGCTTCGTCAGGGGCGATCCAGACATGGTCGCCAAGGTGATGGCACGTCTGTACGGCAGCAGCGACATCTTCCCCGAAACGAGGGCCGAGTCTTACCACCCTTATCAGAGCCTCAACTACATCTCGTCCCACGACGGTTTCACGCTCTATGATCTCGTCTCCTACAACCAGAAGCACAACGAGGCGAACGGACAAAAGGGGATGGACGGCCCCCACGAGAACTTCAGCTGGAACTGCGGCGTGGAAGGAGATGAAGGCATCACACCGGAGATCCTCAGACTCCGCAAACAGCAGATCAAGAATTTCTTCTGTCTCCTGATGCTCTCGAACGGGACGCCGATGTTCCGCGCTGGAGACGAGTTCCTTCAGACCCAGCGCGGCAACAACAACCCCTTCAACCAGGACAACGAGACGAGCTGGCTCGACTGGAGCCGCCTGCAGGAGCATCAGGACATCTTCCGGTTCTTCCGCCTCATGATAGCGCTTCGCAAGGCGCATCCCTCGATCTGTCGATCTCGTTTCTGGAGAGGAGACGTGCGCTGGTACGGGGTCAACCGCGAAGTCGATCTGACGTATTACTCCAGGAGTCTCGCCTTCTGCCTTCACGGTGCGTCCGTCGGAGACTCGGACATCTACGCGATGATCAACTCCTACAGCGAGGATCTCATCTTCGGCATCCAGGAGGGGGGCGTGGGCGACTGGAAGAGAGTCGTCGACACGTCGAAGGAGAGCCCCGACGACATCCTGGAGGAAGGCAAGGAGATCGTCCTGCAGACGAAGCGAGTCCGCGTCAAACCGCGGTCCATCGTCGTTCTCACAAAATGACCGCGAAGCCCCGCTGCAGGTTTCGCTGCCCCGGCGGAGGAGAGAGCGTACAGGATTACCCGGCGGCCATGGACAGATCGCTAGCCGGCCCGCGAGGGCTCGGCGATCGTCCAGCCTTGCTCGCGCTCCCGCTTCTGGATCTCATCGAGCGTCAGGGCTCCGGGCAGGGGTTCCTTTTTCTCGGTGATGTTCTCGCCCTGCTCGAAGAGATCGGCGTTCTTCTCAGTCCATTCGGCGTAGCATTCCGGCAGCTCGCTGTCCGGATAGATGGCATTGACAGGGCATTCGGGAACACAGCTTTCGCAATCGATGCAGGTGTCAGGGTCGATCACCAGCATCGGAGGATCATCGATCTCGTAGAAGCAGTCCACGGGACAGACAGAGCAGCAATCCGTGTAGCGGCAGTTCACGCAGCGGCCTGTGACGATATGAGCCATCTCCGGGTTCCTCTGCACTCGTTGCGAAGTCGTCGCAGCTGTCCGGGCCCGGGATCTCTCCGCATCCGGGCTCCCTTCTCTGAAGGCACCTTGCTGTATACCACCGTCCCGATGAGGCATCAATGCCACAGAGGCAAAAACTCAGAGGGATCCAGGCTCGCCTTCTTGTCGTCTCCCTGTGACCTTTCAGCGGCGCCGAGAAGATCGAGTCCTTCTCGGCTTGTCTCGGCCGCAGCGATTCTGCGGCGCTGTGCGTAGATAAGAGCCTATTTCAGTAGACCATCCTGGCTTCGGCCGGCTGCGGAGCCGGAGAGGATGCGAGGTGCTTCGCACACGGGGAGATAATGCGAGCGACTCACCGAAGAGAGTCAAAATTGCCCTTGCTGAAGAGCTTGGGAGGCACAAGCCAGACAAGCTGGCCGCCGCCGAGTCGCGCCTCGCGCCAGGACGAGATCGAGAGATCGACCCTCGCCATCGCCGCGGTCGGAAAGCGCGCGGTGATGCCCTGGCAGAGGAGCCCTATCATCGCGGACCAGGTCGGCTCATGACCCACCAAGAGCAACGATTCCGATGCGTCAGGCTCGCTCCGGATCTCCTCGATCACGTCCGCGGGCGTGGCCTCGTAAAGAGCTGGAGTCACCCGTACGTCGCACTCCCACCCCCCCGCTTCTCTCGCCAGCTCCAGGGTGCTCAGGGCACGAACAGCGGATGAGGAGATGACTCTCGGCGGAACCTGGCCAGCTCGAGACAGGAACCTGCCCATGATCCGTGCGGCTTTGGAGCCCCGAGCATTGAGAGGCCGCTCGTGATCTCCCTGCGCGGGAGCCGACCAGTCCGACTTGCCGTGACGAAAAAACAGAAGTCGCTTCAATACGGTCTCCTTGAGCGCCAAGAGGACAAGAGCCTCTTTCAGTAGGCCATCCTGGCTTCGGCCGGCTGCGGAGCCGGCGCCCGGCGTCTCCCCGCACTGCCGGGGCCCGGCGGAGCGCTGGACCTTCCGAGAAGCTCCGTCGATCCGGGCGGTATTTTATCGCAGAGGGGCTCGCGATAAAGGATTTCTCGAGCCGTTACCGAAAGAGGTAATGCCTTCGCTCTCCGATGAGCGCGATCCCCGCAGGCGCAGATCTCACAGATGCTGGCCGGTGGTCGATCGTAAGTCCATCATCGCGAGACGGCCGCGACCGGCGGACCTTCTTGTTCCCGAGGTCGGCCGCCTCCAGCCGAAGGATGACGAGACGGAAGCTGCAGGAAGCCGTCACCGTCGCGACCGAGGAGTTCACGGACCGAAGACAACCTGGATCGAGGCCAACTCATGAAAATCGACGTCCGGATGATCGAAGAGTGGAAAGTTCTCACCCCCGACCAGTCACGCCTGGACGCCTGCGTTTCGAATGAATTCAAGAGGCTCCTCGTGGAAGCAGTCGAGGACGGGACGAAGAAACTGATTCTCGACCTCTCCGGCATCGAGTTCATCGACAGCTCGGGCCTGGGTGCGATCGTCTGCTGCTTCCAGAAGTTGGGCCCGCACGGTCGCGTCGCGCTGGCCGGCCCTCAGGAGTCGGTCGCTCTCATGCTTCGTCTCACGCACGTGGACAAGGTGTTCACGCTGCTCGAAACGCCAGAGGACATACTCCAGGAAACGTGCTGAATCGTCACGTAGGCTGATCTCTCGCGCCTCTTGCTCCGGAGCCTGGGATGGACTTGAAATTCGAAGTGACGACCACCTGCACCCTGCTCGCCGTCCGCAGGATCTCTTCCCTCCTGCGCAGGCTCCTGCTGCACCTGCTCGCCAAGCGCTTCGTCTACACGCTCGAGCTCGCCGTCGCGGAAATCTGCAGCAACCTGGTTCGCCACGGCGCTCGCGGCCGCGAAGGCCTCCCGCTCCTGGTACGGCTGGAGCTCAAGGAGAGCACGGCGTATCTGACCATCCAGGACCGCGGCCTGCCATTCGATCCAAGGAACTTCAAGCGCCCCGCCTTCGACGTCAACAACCCGCAGACGCTTCCCGTCAGCGGGCTGGGACTGCCGCTCGTTCATGACACCATCGACGCCATCGATTATCAGAGCGAGAACGGAGTCAACACGATCACCCTGGTCAAGCATGTCACCCGGATCGACGGAGAAGAAGGCGGACCGGGTGCATCGAGTGGACGTTGAGCCGCTGAACGCGATGACGCAATCGCCCGCGGAGACTCCTATCCGAGACCACCAGCACACGCATCTCGAGGATGGGTTGAGAGCGGCCCTGGAGGCGGCATCCCGCTTCACGCGCCTTCCTCTCCTCGCCTTCGACGACCGAGGCGAGCTCGTCGGCCACAGCGGAGACGCCCAGGGCGCTTGCAGTCTGCTGCAGTCCGGTGAGCCCCTCCAGCGTGCAGACACGAGTGGATGGCGCTGCCCGTTCCCCTCCTGCGTCTTTCACTCCTCGTTCCGCACAGAGGAGGTCTCGGCCGGCAGCGTAAAGGCTCATCTCGTTCACTGCGAGGAGGACGAGAAGCTGGGCCTCCTTCGCGAGCTCGCGCAGACCGTCTTGCAGTCCAAACTCGACAACCATCCCCTCCTCGATGAGCTCGCGCGCGTGTACGAGGAGGTCCACTGGCTGTACCGCCTCGGAGATATCCTGGAAGGAGGATCCGACCAGGACGCCACGTTCAGCCAGTTCTTCGATCACATCGCGGCGCAGCTCCCGGTAAGCGATGCGGAGATCTGGGTCACAGATCCGGAAAACACCTGCTACCGCTGCCTGGTCAGCTACCGCGCGGGCAAGCTGACGAGGAACTTCGAGACGGTCACGAGAACGCTGCAAGCTGATCAACTGCTCCTGAAAACCGGCATCCGAGCCATCCGCCAGCGCTCGACATCCTGGGACCTGGCCAGCCAGATTCTCCACCGGCTCGC
>JAFGKN010000847.1 GCA_016928605.1 Planctomycetota bacterium
ACGAGAGGAAGCGCTTCGACATGCCCGGCTTCGTTCCCCGCGAGGAGTGGGTGCGCGAGATGCGGCGCTTCGGCGTCCTGGCGGCCGATGCGCGGCCGGACGCCGCCCTGGACGTCTACCTCACGGAGCGCAGGTACTGGGAGTCGCTCTGGCACCGCCCTCGGTAGGCGGCGGCGCGCCCGTCGCCGGCGCGCTCACGGCCCCGCGGCTTTCTCCCCGCGCGGGAGAGCATCGTCCGCCGCCGCGGCGGCGTCGCGGCGGGGCCATCGCGCGGCCATCCCGCCGCGCCGGGCGACCGCGAGCCGCTCCGGCGACCTGTGCTTCTCCAGCCGACTCCCTCCGCAGGAACGATCAGTGCGCGGCGACCTGCGCGGCGGCCTGCGCGTGCCGCGCGCTCCACCAATCCCTCATCTTCACGCGCGTCTCGGCGGAGGAATCGCCATCGAGATAGGGATCCGAGTCGAGGAGGTCTCCGGCGACCGAGAAGAGGTTGTCGATCTCTCCGTGGATCGCCTCGAGCCGCAAGGGCCACGCGAGGAGCTCGGTGAGGATCCCCTCGTAGTCGTCCTCCCAGTGCGTGAAGAGCACATCGGTGTACTTGGCTTCAAAGCTCGTGAAGACGTTGAGGGCATCCTTCATGACCGTGTCGAGGTCCCACGGTAGGTACACGCGCGCGCCGCCCTCGTAGTCGTAGAAGTAGTAGTTGTTGTCTTTCACGAGGGGGCCATCCGTGTTCGACATGAGGACGTTGACCGCTCCCATGCGGAGCATCTGCTCGATGTCGAGGTGCTGGGGCAGAGAGACCGCAAGCTCCTCGGCGGGCGGGATCGCACAGGAGTGGGCCCCGTTTGCCCAGAAGCACAGGTCGGCTTCGAAGGGGTTCGCCACATCCTCGTTGGTCCGGTAGCCGTCGTCGCCGCCGCTCTTCTTGTAGAGCCACCCCTCGTCGTTCCCGAGCCTCGTCTTCAGAAACGGCTTGTCCACCTGCTCGACGCTCACGTAGATGCCGAGAGGCGCGCCGTTCACGTGAAGGCGCACAAACGCCGTCCGGCTCGCCTTGGCTCCCGAGAGCACCATGAGACGCCAGGCCAGGTACTCCGTCGCGAGGGCCTCGACCGAGGACTCGCTGTCGCCCTCGCTGATTCCGTTCTCGAGGCTGAGCTTGTTGAGGCCGAAGAAGCTCTGGCCGTCGTCGTAGCGGTTCAGGTCGATCTTGATGCCGACCTTCTCCGTTCCCCCCGAGCGCTTCCGGCGGACCGCGACGTTCATGGGCACGTGGTCGTTGCAGGCGAGCTCCGCCTGGTAGTAGACCGAGTTCGTGCTGTCGGCGGTCAGCTGGGCCCAGTTGGCGGAACTCATGGTCAACCGATAGTCGGCGACGGAGCTCGTGTCGAACGGCCCCCGGCACCGCCGAGCGGAGAGCTGCCCCGCGACATCGTCGTGGCGCGCCGTCCACCAGCTCCTCAGGTCCGCCGCCGTGCGGGCGGCGGAGGCGTCCTGATAGTGGGGATCGGACTCGAGAGAGGGCCCCGCCAGGGCCAGGGCGCGATCGATCTCTTCGTGGATCCTCGCAAGCGCGAGCGGTCCCGCGAGAAGATCGCCGAGGATCTCCGCGTAGAGATCCTGCCAGCGGTCAAAGAGGACGTACGTGAACCGGGCGTTCCAGCTCGAGAAGACATCGAGGTCCCGCTCCATGACCTGGTCCAGGTCCCACGGCAGGTAAAGACGGGGGCCGCCGTCGAAGTCGTAGAAGTAGTAGTTGTCCTTCTGCGCAAGCGGGCCGTTGCGATTGCCCATGAGCGCGTTGACGGCGCCGACGGTCAAGAGCTGGCCCAGATCCAGGCGCGAGGGTAGCGTGCCGGCGAGCTCGTCGAGGGGCGGCGTCGCGCAGGTCATGCCCGCTTCGCCGAAGAAGCAGAAATAGGGCGCGTAGGGATCGGGTACGGTCTCGTTCGTCCTCCACTCGCCTCCGCTCGAGCCCTCCTCCCAGAGCCATCCCGTGTCGTCGCCCAGACGCGAGCGGAGGAGGCGCTTGTCGACGGCCTCGATGGCGATGTAGACCCCGAGAAACTCGCCGTTGACATGCACGCGGGCGAGCGCAGCGCGGCTCGATACGGCTCCCGAGAGCTGCATCAGGCGCCAGGCGAGGTACTCGGCCAGGAGCTTCCTCATGGAGGGCACGAGCGTCGCCGTCTGGGTCCCGCTTTCCAGGACGAGGTTCTTGAGGCCGAAGTAGGACTGGTCCGCGACGAAGCGGTTCACGTCGATCCTGAGCCCGACCTTGCCTCCCCCGCAAGGCTTGCGACAGACCCCGACGACCAGAGGCGCTTCCCCGTCGCAGGCGAGCTGGGCGGAGAAGTAGAGCGAGTTGCTCGCGTCTGCCTGGAGCGCCGTCCAGTCCGCGGGATCCAGGCTCAGATGGTAGTCGAGAACCTGGTTCGGATTGAAGACTCCCGGACAGCCCTCGGCGGTCGAGAGGGAGTCCCCTTCGGGCGGAGTCGCCGGCTCTCGCACGGCGATGTTTACGAGCTCCCTCGCGACGCCGCCGAATCCGTCGGTCGCCGAGAAGGTCAGTGAGATGACTCCCACCTGGGCCGAGTCGGGGGTGAAGACGAACTCTCCCGTGGCTGCGGTGAAGGTGGCGTTTGTGGGCAAGGGATCGACCGAAAGGGCTATCGGGTCGCCATCCGGGTCGGATGCGGTGACCCGGATCGGGAGGGAGTTCCCCACCAGGACGACCTGGTCGCCGATCGGATCCAGGCTCGGCGGATGATTGGGGGCCGAGATGGAGATGGACACCGTGCTCGTGGCGCTCGCTCCGCCATCATCGGTGACCTGGAGCACCACGCTGTAGGTGCCCTCCGAGAGGAACACGTGGCTCGTCGGGCTGCCCGAGCCCAGTCCTCCGTCTCCGAAATCCCACTCGAAGGAAGCGATCACGCCCTCGGGATCGGCCGAGCCGGAGGCGTCGAACGCGATGTCCAGGGGCGCTCTGCCGCTCGCGGGCGTCGCCGTGAATGATGCGGTGGGCGGCTGGTTCGGAGGACAAGCGGTGTAGGAGCTGCAGGCGAGGTCGTCCGGAGTGGGATCCGGTCCGCAGTCCTGCGGGCCGGGCGAAGGCAGCGCGCGGCCGCCCTGGAAGAGGTAGAGGAGGGTGACGATGGGGTCCGAGATGTCGGCGTCGCCGTCGTCGTTCGCGTCGGCCGCATCGAGGCACGGCGGAGCCGTCCAGCCCTGGAACATGTACCGTAGACTGAAGATCGAGTCGGCGATATCGACCCTGCCGTCAGCGTTCGAGTCTCCTCGGCGAAAGGGGAGGTCTTGCCCGGCGAGGGAGCAGATCGCCCACGGGACGAGGAGGAGCCCGAAGAGGAGGCGCTCGAACAGAGGAGCGCGTGTCCGCCGCCTTCCTCGAGCCTCCGCGCCCGAGAGGAACAGCGGCTTCTGCGCCGGGGCCGCGGCGCCGCGGTCGGCCTCGCCGGCAATCTCCTCACCGGCAAGTCGGCCGCCGGGCGGGAAAGCCTGCGCTTCGCACACCGCCGCCTCGTGCTCACATCGTCCGGCAAGCATGATACACCGTGGGTTCTTCGTTGACGGTTAGCCGCCCCAGACCCATCGTTCAGCATCGATGATCCACCGGGACGCTCGGGAGTCAACGGGGTCCTTGCGAGAGCCTTGCAGGAGCGGCTGCGGGCCTTCTCCGGATATGCGCCGTCGTCCTTGGGCCTGGCGGGGGTTTGTTCGTGGGCGCACGGGCCGCGCGGCAGGGCTCGCCATGAGCCGCATCATCCCGGAGGACGTATCTGCCGAGGATTGCCAGGATTGTGAATAGGGGAGAACGGTCAAGCACCGCTGTCTGGTCCTGGCCAGGCGCCGCGCGCACAGGTAGCATGGTCGAAGCCCTCGCAAGGGCCAAA
>JAFGKN010000848.1 GCA_016928605.1 Planctomycetota bacterium
CCGGCGGATCCTGAGCGCACAGCGGCGAGCCGGCGGGAATCAAGCACGCGATGACGGCGAGCGCTGAAGCACCGAGCGCGGCGCGGGCCGTGAGAAAGAGCTGCGATTTCCAAGGGGTCTTCATGGAAACCTCCGCGGGCAAGGGCCGGTCAGGGGAGCAAGGCAGATGCGAGGCCACGGAGATCTCGCCGGAGCCGACGGTATCCCTTTGCGCAACCTGCGAGCCGCGCCGACCGATGCCGGCCGGGTAGCGGGCCATCAGCTCGCGCGGCACGAACCTGTCAGGAGGCACGCGACGTCGAAACAGAAACCGCCTCTCCGGCCAGGCCGTGGATCTCCAGCCGAGCGCCTGTACGGCGCCCGAACTTCCGCCTCTTCGTGCCTCGGAGAGTCCACTGCGGCTCTCCTCTGGCGTCCATCACCGTAGCACCACTCGGCGCCGAGTCAACATCACAGTGTCGAGTCTCCCAGGTTTTTGTAAACCTGGCCCGCGCTTTCGCCGGCTGGCTGCGTCGCGAATGCTCGACGATCTATCCCCCGGTCACCTGCGTTTCGCTCCATCGCCGGCAAACGAAATCGCTTGCCACGGCGGCCAACGCCTCTTCCATCACCAGCACAAAGAAATCCCCATCGACTTGTGAAAGCCGGCGCTAAGCGTTGTGGATATTGAACCAGGCTCGGCAGTAGCCGCACTTGACATCGCCGCTCGGCGAGACATCGGCCTGCGGGCCGAGGGGCCCTCCGCACCGGGGACAGCGGTAGCCCGCTCGGGACGGAGGAACTTCCTCGGCAGGGCTCCTCTCTATCCCGCCATCCTCTTCTTCGGCGGCCTCGGACACATCGGGAGGAGATGACATGTCCCGGCCGGTGAGCGCGGCCACGCCCATGCTCCCTCCGACTCCGACGAATGCCAGGGCGATGAAGCTCCCGACGATGCGGAAGAAGATGGGAGGCGAGCCGAACTCTCCGAACGGCGCGCCCCAGAGGAAGGCGATGACCGTCACGCCGATGCCCGCGAAGAGGAAGCCGACGAAGCCGGCGACGAAGCGCTGGCCTCCCTGCGCCTGCCTCACCGCCCGGTGGAGTTTTTTGCGTCGATCCGTCATAGGGCCTCGCCTCTTGGTCATCGGCACCACCCAGCTCCCGAGATCTTTAGAACCGACCGAGTAGCCGCCGTCCAGCACCGATCACGAGGAAGAGGGAAGCGAGTACGGTGGAGGATGAGATGGCCGGCGGCATCTTTGCTCGCAGTCGGCCATCTCTGGCGCCCGCGAGAGGGCTCCGTGAGCGTGCCTGCGCCCGTCGTCCGGGCGCCATGGGGCGGATCGGCGACGCTGGAATGGTTCCGAGCGGTCTGCAGACGGTAGCCTCGCAGTCGTTCGGTCTCTGCGGTCTGCGGGCAGGACCGATCGACGGCAAGGGGCCGGAACGTGCGGAGGCGAAGGCAGCCGCGGCAGCGAGCCTGGCTCCCAGCCGCTTGGTTGACATTGTGGTCCGCCGGCCGCGCCGTGTCGGGGCGCGAAATCCAACAAGCCGCGGCCGCCGGAGCGAACGCTGTCTCGCCGCCGGAAGTCGATGGACCACGACGCCGGCGGCGGCGCACGCCGAGGACGAGCGCCCCGCCTGGAGCTCCGGGCCGGACGAGCGCGGCTCTGGGCGCGATTCCTCCCCGTCACCTACCGGAGCGCGGGGTCCACCAGCACGGTCCCCTCGGCGACATAGGACGTTTGCCCGTAGATGTAGGGGATGTACCACGCCTTGTGCTCGATCACCCCGTCGACGAGGCCCACGCCGCCTGGCACGGATTCGATGGCGCGGTCGATGGCTTCCTTGGCGTTGGGGACGCCCGTCGGGATGAAGATGATGATGTGCTTCTTGTCCTCTCCCGTCACCCGCGTCGACTGGCGCTCGTAGGTGTCCATCCTGGAGAGGTCGACGTTCTTTGTCGACAGCACCGTGAAGTCGGTCAACCGTGTCGTGCAGCCGACCGCGAACAGCAGCAGCACCAGAAGCCCAAACCTTCGTGCTTCTCGCTTCGTCAGCGAACTCCTCAAATAAGCACTTCTCTACTGGTCCCTTTCCGAGCGCTTCTCCACCGAAGCACCCTCGGATTCTCCCCCACGTCCATGCTGAGAACAGACTGGCGCGGGACGTGAAGTCAAGGGGCAGGAGCTGGTGATCAGAGGCTGCAGGGGGCTGGAAGCGATGGAGGCAGCCATCGCGAGACTCCGTGGCGCTGGGCGATGCGCGAGCGAGAGCTCGTGCGAGAGTCGTCCGGAGGGTGAAGCCTCGCTTCCACAGCGCCGGGTGTGCGCTCGCGGCGGGCCGGGACAGTACTGCGGACGCGTGCGACGGGGACCTACCCGCGCTCGTTCTTCTCGAACCAGCTCTGGAGAAGCCGCTGGCGTTGGGTGGGCTCGGACGCGCGCGACCCGGTCGCGCGGTCCGGACCGTGCTCGACGCTCCAGCCGTCCCACTCGCGAAACGCGTGGTAGGCCCAGTCCCACCCGTTCTCCTCGAGGATCTCGATCACGTCGCGGAGGTAGTCGTGGGCGCTGCTCCCCGGCGCCCAGCGGATCGCGCTGAACTCCCCGATGTAGACGTGCACCCCGTAGTCCCGCTGGTAGTCCGCGGCCGGCTTGAGGGCGCGTCGCAGCGCGTCCTTGTCCCAGTACCGCCCGTCGATCTCGCCGGGATACACGA
>JAFGKN010000192.1 GCA_016928605.1 Planctomycetota bacterium
GCCTCTGCCTCGGCCTCTGCCTCGGTCTCCGCAACCGCCTCTGCCTCGGCTACGGCATCTCCTCCTCCCCTGCGGCCGGAAGGCGCCTTCCGTCGCCGGCGGGCTCGAAGAAGAGCGCGCTTGCCGCATCGATGCGCAGCCGGATGATCGCCCCCGGCGCCGGCGCGCGCCGCCGGTCGATCCGGTGGACGAGCGGCTGGCCGCCGGCCGTGCGGAGATGGACATCGGCATCGCGGCCGAGGAGCTCGAGGCGGGCGACGCTTGCGTCGAGCGTCCCCTCCGCCGCGACGCGGCCTGGATCGCACGCTCCACGGCCCGCGCCATCGCCTGCATCGCCGCGCGCATCGCCGGGGAGCGAGATGCTCTCCGAGCGGATGCCGAGGATGATCTCACCGCGCGTCGCATCGCCGTCTGCGGGCTCGCGCTCCGCGGCGATGGGAATCGATCCGCCGTCCACCTCGAAGCATCGCTGCGCGCCGCCGTCCCTGGACCGCAGGCGGCCCCGCAGGAGGCTCATCGGCGGGCGCCCCAGGAAGCCGGCGACGAAGAGGTTCGCCGGACGGAGGTAAAGCTCGCGCGGGGGACCGATCTGCTGGAGCGAGCCGCGGTCGATGACCGCGATCCTCTCGCCCATCGCCATCGCCTCCTCCTGGTCGTGCGTGACGAGCAGCGCCGTCACCCGCTCCCTGCGGTGGAGGCCCATCAGCTCGGAGCGGAGCTGGCTCCGCAGGGGCGCGTCCAGGTGGCTGAGCGGCTCGTCGAGGAGGAACGCCGCGGGCCTGCGGACGATCGCGCGGCCGAGGCTGGCGCGCGTCTGCTCGCCCCCCGAGAGGGCATCGGGGCGGCGGTCGAGAAGGTGGCCGATGCCGAGGGCCTCGCTCGCCTCGTCGACTCTGCGGCGGATCTCCTGCGGCGGCACGCGGCGCCGCCGCAGGGGGAAGGCGAGGTTCTCGCGGATCGAGAGGTGCGGGTAGAGCGCCGGCTGCTGGAAGACCATGGCGACGTCCCGCAGCCGCGGCGAGAGCCGGGTGACATCGCGCTCGCCGATCACGACGCGCCCCGAGGACGGAGCCTCGAGGCCGGCGATGATCCTGAGGAGCGTGCTCTTGCCCGCGCCGGATGGGCCGGTGACCACCAGTAGCTCTCCGTCGTCGATCCGCATCTCGATGCCGTCGAGCGCCCGGACGGAGCCGGGGTACACCTTGCCGATCCGATCCAGTATGATCTCCGCCATACCCGTTACCATACTCCTCGCTCCCGGCCGCACAAGACGGCGGCCGTGCGGGCCGGCGCGGAGCGGCGCTCGGTGTTCACGATCTGCAAGGAGAGACCGGGATGGGCATAGAGCTCTTTCGTCTGGACGGGCGCGTGGCGCTCGTCACCGGCGGATCCAGGGGCCTCGGCCGCAGCATGGCGGAGGGGCTCGCCTCGGCAGGCGCGGACCTCGTGCTCTGCAGCCGCCACGAGGACGAGGCGGCGGCCGTCGCCGGCGAGATCGCCCGGGAGCATGGCCACCGCGCGATCGCGGTGGGCTGCGACGTGACGGTGGAGGAGCAGGTCGATGCCCTCGTGAGCCGCACGGTCGAGCTGTTCGGGAAGATCGACATCCTGATCAACAACGCCGGCCTGAACATCCGGGCTTCGATCGAGGATCTCTCGCGGGACGAGCTCGCCGAGGTGATGCGGGTCAACGTGGAGGGACCGTGGCTCTGCTGCCGCGCCGTCGCTCCCCACATGAAGCGGGCGAGGTACGGGCGCGTGATCAACATCTCGAGCACGCTCGGCATCGTGGGTCTGCCCGGACGCAGCCCCTACGCATCGAGCAAGGGCGCCGTGCTCCAGCTGACGAGGGTCCTCGCCCTCGAGTGGGCGGAGCACGGCATCACGGTCAACGCCATCTGCCCCGGACCGTTCCTCACCGAGATGAACGCGGCGATCGCCGATCGGCCCGAGACGCAGAAGTCCATCATCGGCGCCGTCGCGCTCGGCCGGTGGGGAGAGCTTCACGAGATCCAGGGAGCCGCCATCTTCCTGGCGAGCGATGCTTCGAGCTACGTGACCGGCTCGGCGCTCTTCGTCGACGGCGGCTGGACGGCGCGCTAGGCCGCTTCTCGCCGCGGTGCTTCCGCGCCCGGAACAGCCAGAAGAAGGAGAGCAGCCCGCTCGCCATGCTCAGGATCATGAACTTCATCTCGCGGGGCCTGGTGATCTGGGTCGTCGCGGGCGCCTGGGCTGCCTACGTCCGGCCGGAGGCCTTCGCGTGGACGCGGTGGCCGCTGCGCTACGCGCTGGGCGGCTTCCTCGCAGGCGATGCCCCGGCCGCCGCCGCGAGCCCCTACGATCTCCTCGGCCAGCCGGTCAGCACATGGATGTTCGCGATGACTATGTTCGCGGTGGGCACGGTCATCGATCCCGCCAGCTTCATCGTGCTCGCCCGGCGCCCTCTCGCCGTCCTCCTCGGCCTCGCGACGCAGTTCACCGTGATGCCGGCGCTCGCCTGTCTCTTCACGCTCGCCGCCGGCCTCGACCCCGACACGTCTCTCGGATTCATCATCGTCGGATGCGCCCCCGGCGCGATGACGAGCAACGTCCTCACCTACCTCGCCCGCGGCGACACCGCGTACTCCGTCACGCTCACCACGATCGCCTCGGTGATGGCCGTCTTCATCACGCCGCTCCTCGTCAGGCACATCGGAGGCGCCGAGCTCGGCGTCAGGCCCGAGGACTTCTGGTCGCAGCTCTGGACGATCGCCTGGAGCGTCGCGTCGCCGCTGCTTGCCGGTCTCTGCCTCCGCATCGCGCTGCCGAAGGGGCGGCGGGTCTACGAGGCGGCGAGCCCCGCCGCGGCCGTTCTCGGTATCGTCGTGATCTGCTGCTTCGTGATCCAGTGGACGCGCGAGCACCTCCAGGCGGCAAGCGCCGGGACATTCGCCGGCGTGGTCATCGTCAACGCGCTGGGCTTCCTGCTCGGCGGCGTCCTCGCGCGCGTTTACCGCCTCCCGCGCGCGCAGCAGATCACGCTTTCGATCGAGGTGGGGATGCAGAACGCCGGGATGGGAGTCGTCCTCGCCGCGACGACCTTCGCGGACCGCCCGCGGGTCGCCATCCCCGCGGCCCTCTTCACCATCTGGTGCATCGTGGCCGCCGCGGCGCTGATCGCCTTGCTGAAGCGGCGGCGCGCGGCGGAGAGAGCGGAGCGGAGCTGAGTCCGGGCTCCCCGCGCGCGGCAGGTCCTTGCCAGGAGGGCGCCGTCCGGCGAAGATGTGCCTGTCGATCCGGGGACAGCGCCATCGTTCATCGCTCGGGGAAGATGCATTGGCTCTCAGCATCGGACTGCCATCGCTGTGGGATCTCGCGCCGCGGCGGACGCCGGCCGGGGGAGGTGCGGGCGATGGGAGAGGAGCCGCAGCGCCGCCGCCCACCGATGCCTTCCGGTTCTCCCTCGGCGAGGCGCACCTCGACGACATCGGCTCGCTCTACTACCAGCGCCGGTATCTTCTCTCCGCTCCGGGCGCGGGGCTCGAGGATGTCGCGGCGTGCGAGCAGCGGCTGCTCAACCACGCGGACGCCGTCGCGCTCGGCGGCGAGCTCGCCCTCGGCCTCGCGGCATCCTGCCTCGAGCACGATGATCCGGCCGACGTCTTCGCCGGCGCGTTCGTCCTCGGCATGGTGAGCGGTGGCGATTCCATCGACCGCCTGCGCGGCGCCTGGGATGCGATCGAGGATGAGGATCTGCTCACAGCGCTCTCCGATGCCTGCCGCCTCGCTCCGCATCCCGGCCTCGCGGAGATGCTCGAGGCGCTGCTCGGCTGCGATCGCGCGCTCGTGCGCGAGAAGGCGCTCGCGGCGCTCGGAGGGCGCGGCGAGATCACTCTCGACGCGCTGCGCAGGTCGCTCGAGGACGGCGACGTCATCGTGCGCGTCGAGGCGTCGCGGCACGTCATCCACGGAGACGGTTCGCTCGTCCCGATGCTCGCGCGCGGCCTCCATCACGACTCCCCTCTCGTGAAGGCGTCCGCCGCCGAGGCTCTGCTGATTCTCGGCAGGCGCGAGGGGCTCGAGTTCTGCCGGTGGAGGCTGCGCGAGGAGGGCGCGGATCCGCAGGCCCACGCCGCGGCGGTGCCCCTCGCGCTGGCGGGCTCGCGGGAAGACCTCGAGATCCTCGAGTCGGCGTGGGATGCGTCCGGAGGCTCCGCTGGCCTCGCTCTCGCGCTCGGCCTCCTCGGCGACCTCCGCGCGCTGAAGATCCTTGTAGGGGGGCTTCAGCACGAGGAGCGCCGGATCGCGCGCGCCTGCGCGGCGGCTCTCGAGCGGATCACCGGAGCGGGCATCTACCCCGAGGGCGCGAGCTGGGCCGAGGGCGAGCCGGATCTCGATCTCGACGGAGAGCCCGAGGAGGACTCGGAGGGAGAACCGGAGCCCGGTGAGGAGGCATCCGTCGCCGCGGCTGGAGAGGAGAGCGCCGCCGTCCGCGAGCCCTCCGGCGCCGAGGCGGGGCTCTCCTACGAGGTCTGGTACGAGGAGTGCCGCGCGGCGCTCTCGCGATGGGATCGCGGCCTCCGCTACCGGGGCGGAGAGTCGATGCATCCCTCGAGACTCATCGAGGAGCTCTCGACGCGGCACCAGCCGACCGCGGAGAGGGAGCGCCTCCACCGGGAGCTCGTCGTGCGCACCGGGTTGCGCGCTCCGCTCGCGGCCGCCGGCTTCATCGCGCGCCAGCGCCGCGACATGGAGGTCTGGAGGCGCTGGTCGCTCGAGGAAGGGGCGCGCATCGCGCGGGGGGCCTGGACCTTCGCGGGACAGCCGCAGTGATGGTCTCTCTGCGCGCTGCGGGCGCTCGGGCTGGTCGTGGCTGTGCTCGGCCGATGGCGGCTCTCCGGAGCGAGCGGGTCGCTCGGCGAGCAAGCGGCCGGAGATCCGGCCGTCCTCCGGGAGGGGCTCGCTCGTTGTACCTCCCGAGGCCTTTCCCCTTGGCTTCGCTCTCGTGTGCCGTTAGTATGCGCTGGGAATTCATCTCAGTGCCGGGTTTCACAAATTGTTGTGCAAATCTCTGGCGCGGTCATGGAAGACGAAAAGGCTGCCTGGGCGAGCGATTTCGACCCGCCAGCAAGGAGCGAAGCGCAGGCGATCTCAACGGAGTCGATCGTCGAGCATTCGCGACGCAGCTGGCGGGCGAAAGCGCCGGCCAGCTGCACAAGAATTTGTGAAATCCGGCACTTACAGACAGGCTCCCGCGGGAGACGGAGCGAGGCGCGCGGCTCCGCCGGCGGGGAGCGGGACGCTCGGCCCTGAGGCGAGAGGGTCGCCGGGCTGCGAGTTTTCCGCGCAGGGTCTCGGTGAGCGAGGGGAGCTGGCATGTCCCGGGACACACGACGCAGAGAGCGGCTCCAGGCGCTGGTGGAGGTGATCCACGCGGTGCTGGTCTCGCTCGAGGAGGAGAGCGAGGAGCGCGGCGGCGCTTCCGGGATGCAGGCGGACTGGAGCGATGTCATCGCCGGCGTCCAGAACCGCCTGCTGAGCGGCGCTGAATGGCCCGCGCGCGCCGCGTCCCGCCCGCTCGAGCGCGGTCCGTCCACCTCCGCTCCTCCGCATCGCGATCGCCCCGCGCCGCCTCCACCGCGGCCGGCGCCGAAGGGAGCCGGCCCCAAGGGCGGCCTCGACACGATCGAGCTCTTCCTCGAGGAGGCGGAGAGCCGCCCCGCGCCTCCGCCCTCCGGTGCCCTCTCTCCTTCGAGCGCTCCGGCGGCCGGCGCTCCTGGCGGGCCGAGCGGCGGCGACACGCTCGACGACTTCTTCGGGCTCCCTCCTGGAGGACCGGCGCAGGGCTCCGTGCCGCCACCTCCTCAGCCGTCGCAACCGCCACCGCCTCCACCGCCGCCACCGCCGCCCGCTCGCGCCATGGATCGCGCCGGCGGAGAGAGCCTCGCGCCGGCCGGCGGCGATCTCGATGCGCTGCGCGATGAGAACCTCCGGCTGCGCCGTGACGCCGACGGTCTCCGCGATGAGAACGTCCGTCTACGCCGGGATCTCGAGGCCCGCGCTCCCTCGGCGGCGGCGGCGCCCGCGGTCGACGCTCCGCTCGTCGATGCGCTCCTCGCGGCGCTCGGCGTGTCCGCGCCGCCGGGGGCGGGAGTGCGCCGCGAGGCGATCGCCGAGATCCTGAGCGCCATGGCGAACTACCTCGCCAAGACGCGAGGGAACCTGCTGCACGTCTTCGGCGGGCTCCAGATCCCGGTGCAGATCCCCGACACCGCGCGCGTGCTCGCCGGCGCGCTCGAGAGCTCCGAGGAGATGCGCCGCCACCTCGAGGATCTGCGGGAGTGCTGGAAGATCCTCGTGGCGGGGACCTGGAACCATCTCTTCCAGTGGTGCGAGAAGGTCGAGGCGGACTTCGCTCCGGAGCGGATCGAGACGCAGCATCCGGGACGGCCCGACGCGCGATGGGAGGCGTACAAGGACGTCTACCGCCGCACGGCGCTCCGCGACAACCTGGCCGAGATGCTGCGGAGCCGGATCAAGGCCCAGATGAGGAACAAGTTGCCCCGGTTCATGAAGTGAGAGGAACGAAAGCGATGAGGTTGATGCTCGCTGTGTTGATCGCCGGCTGCCTCGCGGCGGCCGCGGGAGGCTGCTATACCACGAAGAAGCTCCTGGGTCTCACGAAGTACTGGGTGGGCGTCCGGACGACGGAGGAGACGAACGATCAGGGGCCGACGCCTCTCCTCATCGTCTGGCCGAGCCC
>JAFGKN010000193.1 GCA_016928605.1 Planctomycetota bacterium
CTCGCCCTCCGCGGGCTGCCGGACTTCCGCGCTCTGCCCGGCGCCGAGCCGGGTCCGCAGCACCGGGGGACCATCCACATCGCGCCGGAGATGGACTTCATCGAGCGGGCCTTCGATGATGCGAGGCGGGGGCGGCCGTCGGAGCGGCCGGTGCTCGAGTGCACCATCCCTTCCGTCGTGGACGCGACGCTGGCGCCGCCGGGCTGTCACGTGATGAACATGTTCATCCAGTACGCGCCGTACGATCTGCGCGGGAGCCTCTGGGACGAGGAGAAGGATGCGTTCGCCGACCGCGCGATCGATCTCCTCGAGGAGTACGCGCCGGGATTCCGCTCGCTCATCGTCGGGCGGGACGCGATCTCTCCGCTCGATCTCGAGCGCGAGTTCTCGCTGACCGGGGGCAACATCTTCCACGGCGCTATGGTCCCGCATCAGCTCCTCTTCCTTAGGCCGCTCGGGGGGTGGTCGGGCTACGAGACGCCGATCGGAGGTCTCTATCTCTGCGGGGCGGGCGCGCATCCCGGAGGCGGCGTGATGGGCGCGTGCGGCCGCAACGGAGCGCTCGCGGCCTTGCGCGGCCGGCACCGGTAGCGAGAAGAGCCCACGCGGTCGGCCGCAGCCGAGGGCTCTTGCGCGGGTGCAGAGCGTGAGGAGGCGCCGAGGCCGCGGGCACCGTCGGCGCGGCGCTTCTGTCCGCGCGCGGCGATCCTCTCAGGCGGGCTTCGTCTCCCGCGCCAGCTGCAGGAGGTACTGGCCGTAGCGGCTCGAGCTCATCGCCTCGCCCAGGCGCTCGAGCTGCTCGACCGTGATGTAGCCCATCTGGAAGGCGACCTCCTCGATGCACGCCGCCATCAGGCCCTGGCGCTCCTCGATGGCCTGGATGAAGTTCGCCGCGTGGAGGAGCGACTCGGGGGTCCCGGTGTCGAGCCACGCCACTCCGCGTCCGATGACCTCGACATGCAGGCGGGAGGCCTTCAGGTACTCGATGTTGACGTCGGTGATCTCCAGCTCTCCGCGCGCCGAGGGACGCAGCGAGGCGGCGATGTCCAGGACATCGTTGTCGTAGAAGTAGAGACCCGTGACCGCATAGGACGATCTGGGGCGGGCCGGCTTTTCCTCGATGCTCACCGCGCGGCCGCTGCGGTCGAACTCGACGACGCCGTAGCGCTGCGGGTCGCGCACGCGGTATCCGAAGACGGTCGCGCCCTCCTTCCGATCCGCGGCGGTCCGGAGGTACTCTGGGAGGCCGTGGCCGTAGAAGAGGTTGTCCCCGAGGGCGAGTGCGACGGGATCGCGGCCGACGAACTCCCTGCCGATGATGAAGGCCTGGGCGATTCCCTCCGGGCTGGGCTGCGGCGTGTACCGGATCGAGATGCCGATTCGGCTGCCGTCGCCCAGGAGCCGCTGAAAGGGCTCCTGCTCGTGCGGCGTGGTGATGAGCAGCACTTCGCGGATGCCGGCCAGCATCAGCGTTGTGAGCGGGAAGTAGATCATCGGCTTGGAGTAGACCGGCAGGAGCTGCTTGCTCACGGCGAGCGTCAGGGGGTGCAGCCGCGTGCCAGCGCCGCCGGCCAGGATGATGCCTTTCATCGAGCGTCCTCAATCTGTCGGGGAGAAGCGGGTTCATCCCGCGCGCTATCGCCCGGGATGGTTCCACGGGGAGCGGAAGAAGTCCAGGCTGCCGGCGCCGAGAAATGGGTGGAAGGCCGCCGCCCGAGGCTTCGCCGCTTCCTTGTCTCAGGGATCCGCCGTCTTCTTGGCCAGCCCCAGCCTCTCGCCCCGGTACTTGCCGGAGCGCACCGCCTCGCACCATCCGCGGTGGTCGAGGTACCACTGCACGGTGCTTCTCAGACCGGCCTCGAAATCGTAGCGCGGCTGCCAGCCGAGCTCCTCGCGGATCTTCGTCGAGTCGATCGCGTAGCGGCGGTCATGTCCAGGCCGGTCGGTCACGAAGGTCTTGAGAGCGGCGTACTCCCGGATCGCGCGGGACGCCAGCGCGGCGTTTCGATCCGCGGGGCTGAGCTCCTCGAGAATCGTGCATATGGCGTCGACGACCTGGAGGTTGTTCCTCTCTCCGTGCCCTCCGATGTTGTACTTCTCGCCGGGCCGCCCCGACCGGAGCGCGAGCCAGATGCCGCGGCAGTGGTCCTCGACATGCAGCCAGTCGCGGACGTTGAGCCCATCGCCGTAGATCGGCAGCGGGAGGCCTTCCAGGGCGCTGAGGATCATGAGCGGGATGAGCTTCTCGGGGAACTGGTACGGTCCGTAGTTGTTCGAGCAGTTCGTGATCAGCGCGGGGAGGCCGTACGTCTCGTGGTACGCCCTCACGAGGTGGTCGGCGGAGGCCTTGCTCGCCGCGTAGGGCGAGTTCGGGGAGTACGGAGTCGTCTCGCTGAAGCGGCCGGTCTCGCCGAGCGTGCCGTAGACCTCGTCGGTGGAGATCTGGAGGAAGCGGAAGTCCGCCGCCAGCTCGCTGCCCTCGGACCGCAGGTAGTCGAGCGATGCCTCCAGCAGCTCGAAGACGCCGACGATGTTCGTCTGGATGAAGTCGCGAGGACCCTCGATGGAGCGGTCGACATGGCTCTCGGCGGCGAAGTTCACGATCGCGGAAGGGCGGTGATGCCGGAGCACCTCGCGCACCGCGCGGTGGTCGGCGATGTCGCACTGCACGAAGTGAAAACGATCGTCAGCGGCGACGTCGGCCAGGCTCTGGAGGTTGCCGGCGTAGGTCAGCTTGTCGAGGACGACCACGCGGGAGTCGCTGCTCGAGAGCGCGAATCGGACGAAGTTGCATCCGATGAAGCCGGCTCCTCCGGTGACGACCAGGGTGGGCATGGGCAGCAGTCCTTTCGGTCTCGAGATTCTCCGGCGCCGGTCCGCAACGATCCGGCGGCGATCTGCTCAACTATAGCAGACGGAGGGCGCCGAGATGCAACGGGGACGTTATCGGATGGCCGAGGGATGTTTCCTCGCCTCGACGTGTCTTCATGTCCCGCGATGCAACAGCTCTCCACGTGCGACCGGGTATCAACAATCGGTCGGGGCAAGCTTGACGATGTCAGTCTGGCGCCTTCCCTCCTGCGCCGGAGCGCAGCACCTGCACGAGCCGCGCTTGTTCGGGAAATGGCAGGCATCGACTTTACCGGAAGATCATCGGCTGGTGCGCCTTCACTTCTGGAGAGCCGCCTCGGCCGACGCAGAGGCCCGGATCACGCCCCCACCAGCGAGCTTGCACCACCGATTCCTTCAACCATTCGCCGCATGCCTTCAGAGGAAATCCGGGCCTGTCTGAGCGTTGTCGTCTTGTGCTGCCGGCAGGGCTTCGGTACTGTCATGCCCAGGCTTGGTGAGACCAGCGGCACAGCCCGGCGAATGAGTGTAGAGCCGGCC
>JAFGKN010000849.1 GCA_016928605.1 Planctomycetota bacterium
GCCCCGGCATCTGTCCCAGGTTGATTCCGGCCCGAGGCCTCCCCCTCCGGGCCCGACCCTCCGGGCCCGACCCAGGTTGATTCCCCGCTGGCCCCAGCCCTCCCCGCCCCGGCATCTGTCCCAGGTTGATTCCGGCCCGAGGCCTCCCCCTCCGGGCCCGACCCTCCGGGCCTGACCCAGGTTGATTCCCCGCTCGCCTGCCGGCCCTCCCCGCCCCGGCATCTGTCCCAGGTTGATTCCGGCCCGGCTCGAGCCGGCCCGGGCCTGATCCGGGTGGATCCTCGCTGGTCGATCCTCATCGATGGCGGAGCGCAGCCGCGCCCTCCGCGCAGTGCTGCAGGCAGTGCGGCCGCCGAGCTGCTGTTCAGGTGGCGCTGGCTGGGGGCAGCGGCCGGGAGACTGTCGCCTCGGGGGCGAGCGGGATCCCGCCGGGCTCGGTCCCTGCCGGCCAGCGCGTCTCTGCTGAGTGCGAGCCAGCTCTTCCCCCGCCGCCCTTCTCGGGTACATTGGTTCAGGACGCCACGGGGTCAGAGCCGTCTCGGCCGCCTGAGCCCGCAGAGGCGCGACCGGCACCCGCTGCGGGCGCCCCTCCAGAGAGTTCCACCACTTGTCGAGGGCCTACGCTTCATGACCCCGCAACCCTTCCTCGGAGTCGCGCTCCACGGCCTCGGCGGTCTGGCCGCCGCCAGCTTCTATCTCCCTTTCCGGCGCGTCCGGGGGTGGGCGTGGGAGACCTACTGGCTCGTCGGCGGCTTCTTCAGCTGGATCGTGGCTCCCTGGACCATCGCCTGGCTGGTGGCGCCGGACCTGCTCGGAATCCTGCTCGGCGCATCGAAGAGCGCCGTCTTCTGGTGTTACTTCTACGGCGTCCTCTGGGGGATCGGAGGACTCGCCTTCGGCCTCTCGATGCGCTACCTGGGCATGTCGCTCGGATACGCCTTGTCGCTCGGTTTCTGCGCCGCCTTCGGTACCATCCTGCCTCCGATCTACGAGGGAGAGTCGGCGGAGCTGCTCGGCACGACCTCGGGCCTGGTGACGCTCCTGGGAGTTGCGGTCTGCCTGGCGGGCATAGCGCTCTGCGGCGGCGCGGGGCTGAGGAAGGAACGCGAGCTCTCGGACGAGCAGAAAAAGGCCGTGATCCGCGAGTACAGCCTCTTCAAGGGGATGGCTGTCGCGTTCTTCGCGGGAGTCATGAGCGCCTGCATGGCGTTCGGCATCAGCGCCGGCGAGTCCATCGCGGAACGGGCGGTGGAGCACGGGGT
Organism: Planctomycetota bacterium; assembly: GCA_016928605.1. Classification (GTDB taxonomy): domain Bacteria; phylum Planctomycetota; class UBA8108; order UBA8108; family UBA8108; genus JAFGKN01. The sequence goes on from JAFGKN010000849.1 coordinate 1,263, forward strand.
GCCGGATCTCTGGAAGAACACGCCCATCTTCGTCGTGATTCTCGCGGGAGGCTTCACGACGAACTTCATCTGGTGCGTCTTCCTCAATCTCAGGAGCGGAACGGCCAGAGACTACCTGCGGGAAGGAGTCCCGCTCCTCTCCAACTACGCCTTCTCCTGTCTCGCCGGCATCACCTGGTACTTGCAGTTCATGTTCTACGGGATGGGGACGACCCGGATGGGGAAGTACGATTTCTCCAGCTGGACGATCCACATGGCCTTCATCATCGTCTTCTCCAACCTGTGGGGGCTTCTGTTCCGCGAGTGGCGCGGCGTGAGCCGGTCCACACGCGCCCTGGTCTGGGCCGGCATCGCCGTGCTGATCCTATCCACCTTGGTGATCGCTCGCGGCAATTACCTCGCCTCGGCCGCGGAATAGCGTTGACGACGATGCGCCGCGAGATCGAGTGGAGCGGAGTCACGACCCATGCGACGGACCTGAGAACGACATGAGTGATCGACGAGAGACCATGACCGGCCGCGAAAGGCTGCTGCGAGCGCTCGACCACCGGGCGCCCGATCGCGTGCCGATCGACCTGGGCGGCAACCAGACCGGGATCCACAAGTTCGCGTACCAGGCCTTGCTCGGCCACCTGCAGCTCGATGAGTCCGTCGAGATCATGGACGCCGTCCAGCAGCTCGCGCGCCCCTCGGAGGCTGTGCTCGAGAGGTTCCACGTGGATACGCGCTACATCCACGCAGGCGCAGCATCTGATTTTCACGGGGGGATTGTCCAGACGGAGCGCGACGGACGCCTCTGGCACGACCTGACGGACGAGTTCGGAGTGACGTGGTCGATGCCTGACGACGAGCCCCTCTACATGGACATCACGCATCACCCGCTGGGCGATGCCACGATGGCTGATCTGGCCGAGTACCCTTTCCCGCGCGGCGATGATCCGGGCCGCTTCGCGGGGCTGCGGGAGCGCGCGCTCGAGATCCGCAAGGAGACGCCGTACGCCCTCGTCAGCGGGATCTCCGGCGTGGTGTACGAGATCTGCTGGTACATGAGAGGTCTCGAGCGCTGGTTTCTCGACATGATCGAGCAGCCGAAGTTCTGCGAGGCCCTGCTCGACTGCACGCTTCAGTTCTGGCTGGACTGGTTCGACGCGTTTCTCGACGAAGCAGGCGATCTGGTCGATGTGGTCATGATCGGCGACGACCTCGCCGGGCAGAGGGGCCCGCTCTTCCGGCCGGACTTCTACCGGCGGATCGTGAAGCCGCGGCAGAAGAAGCTCGTTCAGTACATCCGAGGGCGGACGAAGGCCAGGATCTGGTATCACACGTGCGGCGCGTGCCGGGACTTCATCCCGGATCTCATCGACAACGGCATCGACATCCTCAATCCCGTGCAGATCAGCGCGGAGGAAATGAGCCCCGAGGACCTGAAGGCCGATTTCGGCGAGCGGCTCGTCTTCTGGGGAGGCGCCATCGATGCCCAGCACGTGCTCCCCGCCGCCGATCCGGAGACGGTCCGCGAGCATGTCCGCCGGAACCTGGAGATCTGGAAGCCCGGCGGGGGCTACGTCTTCAACAACGTCCACAACATCCAGGCTGGCGTTCCGCCCGAGAAC
>JAFGKN010000850.1 GCA_016928605.1 Planctomycetota bacterium
CCCGGATTCGCCTGAAGGATATCGCGATGGGGGCGGACGCGACAAGGGAGGAGCGCGGCTCTTCGCCGCAGCGGCGCCGGCGGACGCCCCGCGCCGCAAAGCCATGGCTTCGCAATGCAGCACCCGCCCACCAGCGCGCGTTCGCACGGCAGCGCCCCTCAGCTCTTCAGTCCCTCCAGGTCCAGCACCAGCCTCTCGTTCTCGGCCATCATCTCGTCCCAGGTCACGGTCCGCCGGCGGTAGGCCGCCGTGCGGCCAAGGATCGCCGTCAGGTTGCTGCGCACCGAGGGCTTCACCGTCTCGTTGCCGCAGCGGCCCTCCTCTATGAAGCGGCAGAAGTCCTTGATGTTGTTGACGGCGCCGGTCGTGTAGAGACCGGGCAGCTGTCCCCCCGCATAGGGCTTCTCGCCGCGGATCCAGACGTGGCTGAAGTAGTCGGTGTCGACGACGCCCTTCGTGCCGTAGATCCGGCAGGGGATCGCGTCGGGCACGCCGGGGATCGCCTGCACCGAGTTGAAGGAGAGCACGACGTCGCCGGGAAAGGTGAAGATCGCGGAGAAGTGGTCCCAGATGTCCCCGTAGGTGCGCAGCCCCTTGCTGCCGCCCGCGCCGTGGGCCTTGAGAGGATCCGCATCGATGAACCAGGTGGCCACGTCGAGAGTGTGGACGTTCTGCTCGATGATGAAGTCGCCGCTGAGGGCGCGGATGCAGTACCAGAGGCGGAGGCGATCCTCCGGATTCGCGGGAGCGCCTCCTCGTCCTCCGGCCCAGGGATAGCGCGCCTCGCCGCAGACGAGCTCTCCGATGTCGCCGGCGTGGACGCGGCGGGCCGCCTCGCGGTAGTGCTCGTTGTTGCGCGTCTGGTAGTCGACGAGGAAGACGAGGCGGTTCGCCGTCGCCTTCGCTCCGGACTCGTCGATCGTCCGGCAGCCGGGCACGTCGACCGCGATCGGCTTGGCGATGAAGACGTGGCGGCCGGCGTCGACGGCCGCGGCGGCCTGCTCGGGGTGGAAGTACGGAGGCGTCTCGATCACCACAGCATCGAGCTTGCCGTCGAGCAGCCTGCGGTAGCCGGAGAGAGCCGTGTGGCGCCGGGATGCCGGCACGCCGAACCGCTCGCCGAAGCTGTTCGCGCGGTCCGGGTAGTAATCCGCGCAGGCCACGAAGCGGCAGCTCGCGTTCTTGAGGAAGAGATCGGCGATCCAGTTGCCGCGCCCGCCGCAGCCGATCATCCCCAGCTCGAGCGCGGCGCTCGCCTCGAGGCTTCGTGCTGCGGATGCGCTCGAGAGCGCCCAGGCCGCGGCGCCGGCGCCGGCGAGAAACGCGCGCCGGGTCGGCCGGCCGAGGCTCGTCGATCCGGCGCAACCGCCGAGCGCGGCAGGGGCGCGGGAGAGGCCGCTGCGCCGCCGGGCCGGCCGGCTGCCGCCCGCGTCATCGCTGCCGCCCTGGACATCGCTGCTGAACTGAACAAGCTCGTTCATCATCTGCCTCCTGGTGGATGTTCGTGCATCGAGAGGCCGGCGACCTCGCGGCACGGCCTTGGCGCCGCGTCGACTGCCGGCGCGACAAGAGGTTGGCGATCGGCCTCGACTCCTTGATAGAATGGCACCCGCATCCTAATCGAAGCCCCAGCCGCCCACGAAAGGAGAAATCCGCCATGTCCCAGCGCTTCACCCGACGCACCCTCCTCGGCAGGACAGCCCTGAGCGGCGCCGGACTGCTGCTCGCCGGTGTCGGCGTCCAGATCGGCCGCGCCTCCCCCAACGAGAAGCTCGGCATCGCGTGCATCGGCCTCGGGAACCGCGGAGCCGCCAACGTCGGCGGCGTCTCCGGCGAGAACGTCGCCGCCCTCTGCGACGTCGACGACCAGACGGCGGGGAACATGTACCAGCGCTTTCCGAAGGCGCGGAAGTACTACGATTACCGCATGATGCTGGAGGAGATGGACAGGCAGATCGACGCCGTGGTCGTGAGCACGCCCGACCACACGCACGCGCATCCCTCGGTGATGGCCCTGCGGATGGGAAAGCACCTCTACCTCGAGAAGCCGCTGGCCCACTCGCTTCACGAAGCGCGGCTGATCTGCGACATCGCGCGCGAGAGGAAGCTCGCCACGCAGCTCGGCGCGCAGCGCCACGTGATGGACAACATGCACCGCGTCGTCGAGCTGATCCAGTCCGGCGCCATCGGCGAGGTGAAGGAGGTCCACAGCTGGATCGACAAAGAGCGCGGCATGCCGGCCCTGCCCAAGGACCGCCCGGAGGTCCGCTCCACCCTCAAGTGGGACCTCTGGCTCGGCCCGGCGCGGGAGCGCCCCTACAGCCCGGAGTACGTGCCGTACAAATGGCGCTTCTGGTGGGACTTCGGCACCGGAGAGACCGGCAACTGGGCGTGCCACATCCTCGACATCCCCTACTGGGCGCTGAAGCTGAAGTACCCGACGAAGGTCAAGGCCGAGGGGCCGCCGCTCCACGCGGAGACCACGCCCAGGTCCATGACGTGCCACTTCCAGTTTCCGGCGCGGGGCGACCTCCCGCCGGTCGAGCTCCACTGGTATCACACGAAGGACGAGCCGGAGGCGGTGAAGAGCCGCGGCCTGAAGCTCGATCGCGGCGGCGCGAACAACCTCTTCATCGGCACCGAGGGGATGCTCCTCTGCGGCTTCGACAACCGCAAACTCTTCCCCGAGGAGAAGTACAGGGACTTCAAGCCGCCCGAGAAGACCGTGCCCGACTCGCCCGGCTTCTACAGGGAGTGGATCGACGCCTGCAAGGGAGGCCCGCCGGCGACGTGCAACTTCGAGTACTCCGGTCCCATGGCCGAGACGGCGCTCCTCGGCAACCTCGCCTACCGCCTCGGCGAAGAGATGGAGTGGGACGCCGAGCGGCTGATATCCCCGAACTGCCCGGTGGCCGACCTCTACATCAAGACGCCGTACCGCAAGGGCTGGGAGCTCTGATCGCGCCGAGGCCGGAGGCGGAAGCCGAGACCGAGGCAGTGACCGAGGCAGTGACCGAGGCAGTGACCGAGGCAGTGACCGAGGCAGTGACCGAGGCAGTGACCGAGGCAGTGAC
>JAFGKN010000851.1 GCA_016928605.1 Planctomycetota bacterium
AGCGCGCATCGACGGGCGGTCCGCCTCCTCCGCACGGAGCACGGAGTTGACAGCGGCCGGGCAGGCCGGCAAGATCCTGTGGTCCCCTGAAGACACGACCGCTCGGCGGCGCCGGTTGGGCCGAGAAAGACGGGCTTCCCCGTGCCCGAAGGGCGCTCCGCCTCGGCCGTGCGGCGGCTGGAATGGCGGCCGGAAACGCTTTTCCGCTCATGGGTGGAGAGGGTTCCGGCCGATTTCGTCTCAGCGGGGGAGTCGTTTCCGAACCGACGCTCAAAGAGCTTCGATGGAGCCCGAGATGTCACTCAAAGCACCCTGGATCACCTACCGACCCGAGCTCAAGGTCCTCGACTGCACCGTGCGCGATGGCGGGCTCGTCAACAACCACATGTTCGAAGATGGTCTCGTGAAGGCGGTCTACGAGACGTGCATCGAGGCGGGCATCGACTACATGGAGATCGGCTACAAGGCCTCCAAGCGGCTCTTCGCCCGCGACCAGTTCGGGGACTGGAAATACTGCGACGAGCAGGATATTCGCCGGATCGTCGGGGACAACCCCTCGTCCTTGAAGCTCGCCGCCATGGCGGACGCCGGCAAGACGGATTATCACGAGGACATCCTGCCGAAGGATAGGAGCGTGCTGGACGTCATCCGGGTCGCGTGCTACGTGCACCAGATCCCCGAGGCGGTGAACATGATCCACGATGCTCACGACAAGGGGTACGAGGTGACCTGCAACCTGATGGCTGTCTCCAAGGTCCAGGAGAATGAGCTCGACCAGGCTCTGGAGGTCATCGCCGAGACGCCGGCCAGCACCATCGTGGTCGTCGATTCCAACGGCGCCCTCTACGCCGAGCAGATCGAGATCCTCGTCAAGAAGTACCTGAAAGCGGTCGAGGGCAGAGACAAGCAGGTCGGCATCCACGCCCACAACAACCAGCAGCTCGCCTTCGCCAACACCATCGAGGCCATCATCCACGGCGCGAATCGCGTGGATTGCACCATGGCCGGGCTCGGGCGGGGCGCCGGCAACTGCTCGACGGAGCTGCTCCTCGGATTCCTCCGCAATCCGAAGTTCAAGCTGCGGCCCGTGCTCCGCCTGCTCGAGGAGCGGTTCGTGAAGCTCCGCGAGGAGATCGAATGGGGGCCGCTGGTCCCGTACACCATCACCGGGCAGCTCAACCAGCATCCGCGGGCGGCGATCGCCCTGCGAGCCGGCCCCGACAGGGACAGATACGTCGACTTCTACGACAAGTGCATCAGCGAGATCTGACCGGCGCGCGGTTTCGCTCCCTTGCCCATCGCCGCGGACTCGCTCATCCACCGGACTCTTTCCCTCCGGCGCCGCCGGGAAACTCTGGCCAAGCAGCCCGGCTTTGCGATAGTCTTTGAGGCTCTGGCCGGCTCCCGGCCCGCGCGGCGGGCGGAAGGAACGGCTGTGCAACCGCAAGGAGCGCGAGGCTGACCATGGGAAAGATCCACCTGGGCGTCAACATGGAGTTCGTCCGGCATGCCGACAAGAGCTTCGAGTGGGGCGTCGAGAAGGCCGCCGAGCTCGGCTACGAGTACGTCGAGCCGATGGTCCACTGGGGTCGCGAGCTGCTCAGCGAGGCGGGCTACTTCCACAGCGTGTCGATGCTCGACGATCCGCTGCGGATCAAGAGAGCGTGCGACAAGGCGGGAGTGAAGCTCTCCGGCCTCTCCGCACACGCGCCCCTCTGCAAGCCCGAGATCAGCACGGAGTATCTGAAGCAGGCCATCCGGTTCGCGGTCGAGTGCGGGGCTCCCCTGATCAACACCGACGAGGGCCCGAAGCCCCACTGGACCACCGAGGAGGAGGACCATGTCCTGATGCGGTACGTCCTCGCCGAGGCCGCCGCGGTGGCCGAGGCGAGGGGGATCCTGATCGGCCTCGAGTGCCACCAGCAGTACAGCAAGACGCCGACGGGACTCGACCGCATCTACGCGCTCGTGGACTCGCCGGTCATCGGCATCAACTTCGACACCGGCAACAGCTATCTCGGCGGCCAGGATCCGATCCCCTGGCTCGAGCACGTCAAGGACCGGCTGATCCACCTCCACGCCAAGGACATCACCGTCGAGCAGTCCGATGCGGAGCGCGGGAAAGTCACCGGCACCGCTGTGGGCTGCGCCTGCGGCGATGGCGTGACCGACTGGAAGAAGGTCATCGAGATCTGCAAGACCTGCTCGCGCGATATCGTGTTCAGCGTCGAGTGCGGGACGATCGAGCAGGCCGAGCGCAGCGTCGCTCACCTGAAGCCGCTCCTGTAGCCGGCGGCCCGCTGGCCGACTGGCGGGTGTTGACGAGATTGTTGCGGGCGGCCCCGCAGCCGGCGGCCCGCTGGCCGACTGGCGGACGTTGATGGGCTTTTCACGAGCCGGCCCCTCCAGCGGGCTGGCCTCGGATCGGAGGCATGATGTTCATGAGCGGTTCAAGAGTGACATCTCTTTCGTCGGGCCGCGCGGCGAGGCGGATCGCGCTGGCGGCGGCCTGCTGCGCCCTCGCGGCTGCTTCCGGCGCGCTGGCGGAGGATGAGATCCGAGCCAGCGCCTCGGGCTCGCCGGGGGGTGAGATCGAGATCCGCGCCGCGGGCTCGTCGGTGGAGATCCGCGGGGGAGAGCGGACGATCGCGGAGTACCGGCACATCGCCTCGCCGATGAAGCCGTACCTGAAGAGCTGGTCGACTCCCGGCGGGATCAACGTGCTGCGCGATGCGCCTCACGACCATCTCCATCACCACGCGCTGATGTTCGCGATCGGCACCGACGGCGTGGACTTCTGGGGAGAGCAGGAGGGCGCGGGCTGCCAGATGCATCGCTCGCTCGACAACGTGAGGGCGGAGGTGAGCGGCGGCGTGCGCCTGGCAGGCTTCACGCAGCGTCTCGACTGGATCGCCGCGGGCGAGGATGCTCCGCGGCTGCGCGAGGAGCGGACGCTCGAGCTCCGCGAGGGAAAGAGCGCGGGGGCCTCGCTCCTCACCTGGCGCTCGCGGCTGACTCCGGGACCGGATCGGGGGGATGTCCACCTCGATGGCCGGCACTACTTCGGCCTCGGCATGCGCTTCGTCGTCCCCATGGACGAGGGAGGCGAGTTCTCCAGCGCCGCAGGCGAGGAGGGGGCCGTCGTCCGGGGAACCGAGAAGCTGGTGCGGGCGCGATGGTGCGCCTACACGGCGAAGGTCGACGGCCGGCCGGTGACCGTCGCGATGTTCGACCATCCGGAGAACGCGCGCCACCCGGCGACCTGGTTCACCATGACGGCGCCCTTCGCCTACATCTCGGCGACGCTCGACCTCGATCGAGAGGCTCTGGTCGTGAAGGAAGGGCAGACCCTCGACCTGTGCTACGGTGTCGCGCTCTGGGATGGACGGATGGAGGCCGAGGGGATCGAGGCGCTCTACCGCAAGTGGCTCGAGCTCCGCAGGGCCGACGCGGAGCGAGCGGAGGACGCGAAGAGGTCCTGAAGTAGCCGCGGAGTCCCGGGCGGAGGCAAATGCGGGAGCGGGAAGCCGATGCAGCTGCGCCTGCGGCTGGCGCTGCGGTTGCGGGTGCCGTTGCCGATGCGGCTGCGGCGGGCGGCCAC
>JAFGKN010000852.1 GCA_016928605.1 Planctomycetota bacterium
CCGCCGGCCAGCGGCTGGCAGCCGCCGCGCGAGGAGCCCCGTAGAACACTCCTACGCTGAAGAATACGATGCGCGGACAAGGCGACCACTCGGCAGCATCGTTATCGGACGCGCGCCGCGCCGGCGCCTTGATGGGCGCTTTCGAGATGGCTCCAAACCCGGCGCGGCTGCGTTACCGGCCCTGAGCTACAGCGACCACGGCGCTCGCATGGATCTGGAAAGCCGCCGGTTCGCCTCTTCGTCGCCGGTGAACCGTTCCCTCTTCGGATCCCATGTCAGCTTGCGCTCGAGCCGGATCGCGAGCTCGCTGATCTGGCAAAGGCTTTCCGAGCGAACCGACTCCTCGATCGAGCAGACCGTCGGCTTGCGGCTCTTGACGCAGTCGAGGAAGTTTCGCACGTGGTCCGTGCTCTCGTAGAGATGAACGCCGTCAGCCGGGATCTTCGACTGCACGAGCGACTCCGGGTGCGAGTTGACGACGCTGCGGTTCACGTGCACCCAGCCATCGCTCCCCTCGAACGCGGTCCCGTGGCTCTGGATGCCGGGGTAGCGCTGCTTCCACTCCTCGGGCATCGGCGAGCCCGTGAAGTTCATCTTCACACCGCTCGCGAACTTCAGCTTGACGCGCCAATCGAGGGCGGTGTCGCAGACGCCCTGCTTCGGGAACTCGCCCTTCCCCTCGACCTCGATCGGACCGTCGAAGAGTCCGTCCGCGCCCCAGACCCCGATGTCGATGGGATGGATGCCCCACCCGGCGATGAATCCGAGGGCATAGTCGGAGATGAACCACCAGAGGCTGTTGGAGCAGCGGTCCGGAGTGTAGGGCTTGAAGGGCGCGGGTCCGAGCCACATGTCGTAGTCGAGACCGCTCGGCACCGACGCCGGCTGCGTCGAGCCTCCCGCCGAGCTCCCGGGCGACCAGACGTTGATCGTGTGGAGCTTGCCTATCTTCTCGTTGCGAGAAAGCTCGCAGGCCAGCCGGAACCTGGCATCGGAGCGCTGCTGCGTCCCGAACTGGAAGACGCGGCTGTTCTTCTCCATCGCCTCCCTCAGGGCCGCGCACTCCGCCATGTTCAGCCCCATCGGCTTCTCCATGTAGACATCCATGCCAGCTCTGGCCGCGGCGATGGAGTGGAGCACGTGCCAGTGATCGGTGGATGAGACGAGAACGGCGTCGATGTCCTTGCGTGCCACCAGCTCGCGGAAGTCGTTGTACGCCGCGCAGCCCGCGCCGCCATGGTGGTCGGAGATGCGCTTCTGCGCCTGCTCCCGCATGTCGGTCTTCACGTCGCAGACCGCCACGGCCTTGACATCCTTCTGCGCCAGGAACCCGCCCATGACCGCGCCGCCGCGGTGGCCGGTGCCGATCCAGCCCACCGAAATGCGCTCGCTAGGCGCCGCCCCTTCGGCCCCGCTCAGGATCGAGCGCGGGAAGATCTGTGGCCAGGCGAGCCCGCCGGCTGCAGCCAGGCTGGCTGACTTCAAGAAACCGCGCCGCGAGATGCTGCGAGTGTTCATGGAAAGCGCTCCGTTGTTCGCTCCGGCGGTCCGGTCGCTCGCGGATCCTCTACCCGAGAGCCAGGGATGAAGATACTCCAGAATCGCAGCGCGAAGCAAGAAACGAGCGAGGCCCGCCCGAACACTCGGCTCACTCCGAGAGTCTCTCCGGCGCGCCTATTGCCCGCAGAGGTTCGGGCAACCCTCGATCCTCACGCACCCCGTGCCCAGCGCAGGCGCCGGTCCCTCGAGGAAGATGTAGTTCAGGAGGTAGATCGCGTCGCCGATGTCGACGGCCGCGTCGCCGTTCGAATCGAGCAGCGTTCGATTGCCGCCTTCGTCCACCGATGCACCGTCGCACGGCAGCGCGATCCGTGGGGAATGGAAAAGGTGGAGGAGAAGCGCGATGGCATCGGAAAGGTCCAGCTCGACATCCTGGTTGGCGTCGCCCGGCACCTGACGCCCTCCCACCGGGACGACGCCGCTGGAAGGCAGGCCCGGTGTGCCGTGGAGGATCTCGCCCGGCAGCCACGCAGCGCTGTCTCCGAGCTGCGATACTGGGATGGCGGGATCGGTGATCTCGAGCGAGTAGCCGAGCCCGTCGGTCTCCGGATACCACCCGTCGTCGTACTCGAGCTGCAGGATGGAGATTCCGCCGTAGGTCAGCTCGACAAGCTCGCCGCCGTTCGCCAGCTGCCCGGAGTACTCGCCGGCGATCGAGATGTGTTCCGTTTCGTACCGCGTAGCAAACGTCTTGCGGTCCCGGACGACGACGGCGTAGTCGCCGGGCAGCAGCGAGGTCACGGCGCTTCCGGCGAAGGAGAACTCGATCCCATCGGTGAAGGAGACCGCACCGAGATCCAGCTCGCGGGATCCGGAATTGTAGAGCTCGATGAAATCGAAATCATCCCCGTCGCGCGCGTTGTACATGATCTCGGTCACGCGAAGGGAATCCACGACGTCGATCGATCCCGCTGGTTCTCCCGCCGTGAACTCCAGCCGGCTCGACCAGTGGCTCCAGAGCCCCGTGTTGTCCTTCACGCGCACCCGGACGCGGTGCTTCCTCCCCACGGTGGCGGCCCAGGGCGGAATCGCGATGGATCGATCGAATGTCTCAATCTCGCCGCTCGTCCACGTCGGCGTGATCTCCAGCCGGACCGGCTCGGCCCGCCAGATCGGATCGGAAAGGAGACGAGTGGCCGCTCCGGAGATGGCCGTCACCTCGGCCAGGCGCCACTCCATCGCCTCGAATGTGCCGCTTCCCTGCGGATCGCTGAAGAGGCTGCACTCGAACGTCAGAGCGTCTACAGGATAACCGGCCGGCCCCGTGTACTGGAGGGTCGGCCTCGCCGGGAGGTCCCCGGCATGAGGAGCATCCGCGAAGCTGTCGAGGAACTGGGCCCTGCCTCCCGCACCGACGCTTCCTCCCGGCCACGATCCGCCGGTGAAGGCGAACTGCATCATGTCCGCGATCTTCCCCTCCAGTGTGCTCTGGCTCGTGGCGGAGAAGTACTGCCGCCCCTCGCTGGCCGGCGCGTCCTTCCAGCGGTCGATGTCGGGCTCCTCCAGACCATCCATGAACGATGCCGTCTGGCGGATGACGAGGATGAGCTGGTCGCTCTGCCAGAGGAGGTCCCGAACCTCGCGGATGTGGTTGCGATACTCCTTCTGGAACGACACCTTCCCGGATCCGCCGAAGATCGCCTCATAGGGACGGTCCCATCCGTCGTTCCAGGTCGGACCCCAGGTGGCATCCGCGTCGAAGGGGAAAGTCATCATCCGGCCGTAATGACTGTTCTCCGGAAGATAGACCGGCTCGAAGTACCACGCGGCGTTCTTGTTCGCGCTCGGCCAGTAGTCGTAGTGCCGGAACGCCTGCGCCAGAGCGTGATAGTGATACCACTCGTGGTAATCCACGTAAGCGTCGAGCCATGCCTCCGACCGCGAGGAGTTGAGGTAGCCCTCGATGTTGTTGTGGTCGGAGCCATCGCTCACCGCGTAGGGCGCCTGGTATCGCAGCTGCTCCAGGCCGTTCGTGGTCTGGTTGACGAGCTTGTAGAGGTTCCCCTTCTCCAGGCCGTGCGCCTCGAGGAATCGCACGTCGTAGTTCTCGAAGGCGCGGGCGATTCCCCAGAAGTCGCCCTCGTACTGGCCGTCGGCGCCCGATGGAGACTCGTCGGGGCCGTCGATCACTCTCCAGTGAAAGGCGTGGCCGAAAGCGGCCGGCACGCCGTACGCACTCCAGATCACATCGTTGACCTGGTCGTTGAGCCCCCAGTTGCCATCGAGGCGATTTCCGAACATGCGGCCCGTGTTCAGCACGCGCCACCGCGCCGGCAGCAGA
>JAFGKN010000853.1 GCA_016928605.1 Planctomycetota bacterium
CGATCCTTCGCCTGCAGGCCTGTCCGCTCCGCCCAGGCGAGCCAGGCAGCCGCCATCGAGGCGATGCGCTCGGGCTCGGCGGCGGCGAGATCGTTCGTCTCAGTGCGGTCGGTCTCGAGATCGTAGAGCTCCCAGCGCTTCACGAGCGAGTCCCAGACCGCCTTCCACCGCCCCTCGCGGTAGGCGCGGTTGCCGGCCCACTCCCAGGCGAGGTAGCTCGGCGGCGGGCGCTCGCGGCCGAGGAGCACGGGCACCAAGCTCGTCCCCTCCGCCGGGAGGATGTCGCGGCCGCCGTACGTCCGGGGGTACGCCGCGCCGCCCACCTCGCAGAGAGTCGGCAGGATGTCGATGATGTGTCCGACCTGCCGCGTGATCTTGCCGGCGGGCACCTTGCCCGGCCAGCGCGCGATGAGGGGCGTGCAGATGCCTCCCTCGTGCACCCAGCTCTTGTAGCGGCGGAAGGGGGCGTTCTGCGCCCATCCCCAGGCGGGCCCCACGGCCACGTAGTCGTCGACCGGCCCCGGACGGCGCTTCGTCGGATCGCGTCCTCCCGGCTCCTCGGCGCAGCCGCCGTTGTCCGAGAGAAAGAGCACGAGGGTGTTCTCCTCGACTCCCAGCTCCTCGAGGGTCCGGAGCAGCCGGCCGATGTTCTGATCCATGCGGTCGATCATCGCCGCGTAGACCGCCATGCGATGGTCCTCGAAGTCCCGCTGCGCCGACTCCCACTCGTAGCCGCGGGAGTCCGTTCCCGAAAGCGGCCAGGTCTTCGGATCCACGAGACCCATCTCGATCTGCCGCCGGTAGCGGTCGCGGCGCATCGTCTCCCAGCCCTTCCGGAACCGGCCGCGATACTTCTCGATGTCCGCCGGCCAGGCGTGCAGCGGGTAATGAGGCGCGGTGAAGCAGAGGTGCAGGAAGAACGGTTTGCCCTCCCCGTGGAACCTGCGGACGGTGCGGATGGCGTGGTCGGTGAAAGCGTCCGTCGTGTAGAAACCCTCCGGGAACTCGGTGATCCTCCGGTCGTTGTGGCCGAAGTACCTCACCTTCCCTCCCTTGTAGGGGGGATCGGGGCGCGCGGGATCGAAGAAGTTGCAGCAGCCGTCGAGCAGCCCGTAGTACTCCTCGAACCCTCTGCGGTGAGGGTGCTCCTGCTCTCCCCGGCCGAGGTGCCACTTGCCGCTCAGGGCGGTGCGGTAGCCGGCGCTCTTCAGGACTTCGCCGAGGGTGACCATGTTCGGGCGCAGCAGGCCTCCCCGGTCCCGGCGGGGGTAGAGCCCGGTGACGAGCGAGGCGCGCGTCGTGGTGCACTTGGCGTTGTTGTAGAACTGGGTGAAGCGCATCCCCTCGGCGGCGAGACGGTCGAGGTTCGGGGTCTCGACCTCTCCCCCGTAGCAGCCGATGTCCGACCACCCCATGTCGTCGGACAGGATGAGGACGATGTTGGGCGGACCGGCGGTCTCCGCGGAGTCGAGCGGCGCGGAGACGTCGACGGCGAGTAGAGCGATCAGGATCGAGGCGGTTCTTCGCATGAGGCTCGAGTGGAACGCGGTGGACGTGGTGAAGAGCAGAGCACGTCCGTCCAGTCTCGCCGATGCCTGGCGGGGCGCCAAGGGAATCCTGCGGCGCCGTAGCCTGCGATCGAGGAGAGCCACCGGGTCGCGGGACCTTTCCTCCTCGCGAGCCCGCCCGGAGCCCGGCCCTTCGACCGCTCGCGCACCCGGTGCCGGAGGTCGCTCGTTTGAAAGTCCATCAGCATCCGGGGGCCTGGAGGATGGGGAACCGCCCTTTCCGTGCCGACCAGGCCCTGATAGCATCCAGGTCTGCGCGAAGCAGGCTGCATCGGGAGTGATGCCGATGGACTTTCTCTACGGGCTGGTCTGGGTGTCTGGGCTGCTGGCGGCCCTCCGCCTGTGCGCGCCCGCAGCCCGCGTCCAGAAGCACCGCGAGCGCCGCCGGATCCCCCTGGCAGAGATCATCATCCTGCTTCTACCGATCCTGCCCAACTTGTTTCTGGTGTCCCTCTGCCGGCGGCTTGCAGCATCGGGATTCGAACCGAACTGGCTGACCTACACCGCGTCGTGGGGAGTCGTCTACGTCATCGTCGCCATCGGCCTGTTCGTATTCCTCCTCCGCCGGCCAGCACCCGTCGCTCGATGGTTCACATGGAGCGGTCCCGCCTGTCTGCTCGTCCTCTTCGGCGGTCTTCTCGTGATCGATCGAGGCCGCATCGCCGAGCTGGAGGCGCTCCGCGATGACGCTCTCGAAGTGAAGGCGCGGCTCCTGCCGCCTCCTCCGGCTCTGGCGGACGACGCGACGCCGCTCTACGCGGAGGTCTTCGAACGACTGGAGGCGGCCCGTCCGCCGCCGGAGGTGCGAGAGGAGATCCTCGATGTCTACAAGAATCCTTTCGGCCCGTGGCCGGACTGGACGGAGTGGCGCCTTCTGCACGTGGTGCGCGAGGTCGATACCGCTGCGCTGAGCGCCTTTCTGCAGCCGCACCGGACTGCTCTGCAGCGGGCGCGGGAAGCAGTGCGCCGGGCCGGGCTCCGACTCCAGCGGGATGACTGGTTCTTCTTCTTCACGGGAGGCTTTGGCGCAGCCTGCGACGAGCTGAGGAAGTACCGTCGCCTGGCGCGGCTCCTCGTCCTGAGCGCGGTCGAGCAAGCTCGCAGGGACGAGTGGGAAGCGGTGTTTTATCTCCTGCTCGATCTGCGGTCCCTGGGGGCACAGCTCTTCGCGACGCGATGGCCGGTCGCGGGGTTGTTCGCGGTCGATATCTGGACCCTCGAGGCAGAGAGTCTCGAGGCGCTGCTCTCGGTCGCTGGAGAGAGGCACGTGCCGGGCTTCTACCGGGATGCCG
>JAFGKN010000854.1 GCA_016928605.1 Planctomycetota bacterium
CCGTCGCCGTCCTCTTGCCCGGCGTTGGCGACGTCCGGGCAGTTGTCGCACGCATCGCCGATGCCGTCGCCGTCGCCGTCCTCTTGCAGGGCGTTGGCGACTTGCGCACAGTTGTCGCACGCATCGCCGACACCATCGCCGTCGCCGTCCTCTTGGAGCGGATTGGCGACCGCCGGGCAGTTGTCGACGTCATCGAGGACGCCGTCGCCGTCGGCATCCTGAGCCAGGGCCGCGCCGCTTGCCGCGAAGAGCAAGGCCGCCAGAAAGAACATCTGCCGCAGGCAGAGTCGTGGACGCACGCTCCATCGCTTGTCGAGAAGTTGAGCCGGCATGTCCGTAACCTTTCAGCAAGTCAGGAAAGCAAGCGAACTCCCACCGCAGGGGGCAAGATCCGCCCGGATCGTTGTGAATGGCCGTTGGTTTCTATGTTGAGAGAGTGATGAGCAGGCTCGAGGGCCCCTGCGAGCGAGACGCCTTTTCCAGATGGGCAGGCGCAACGCGCGACCAGCCTCGTTTCCCGAGCCGAGGGTGCGTCGTTAGTTGAAGACGACCAACACCTTTCGAAGCCGCAATTCTACTCAACCCACTCGGTGAGCACAACAGTCTTGCAGCGGATAAGGCCTCTGAAGGGGAGCTTCCTCCGGTCGCGGGATCGAGCGCGGACGAGGGATGTTTGCCCGGGCGTGGGGGGCGGTCAAGCTGCCGGCTGTACGGGGTGGCATCCTGAGGATCAACCCCGCCCGTTGCATCGGCACGGGGGTCGAACGGCGCGAGGTGTACGGTGGACGTTGGGTTGATTTGAGGTGGCTGTCAGAAGCCCCACGCCCGGCGGCCTTTCAGCGCCGTCGGGCTGAGCGCAGCGCCCGGCCTCCGGGCGCCATCGCCGGCTGGGAGCATGCCGCGACCTCGGCGCAGGACGCACGGGGGCCGAGCGGGCCGTGCTCCCTCTCGGCATCCCGCGCGGCCCGGCGACCCGTCCTGGCACGCCGCGCGCCGCCGGCGCATCCGCCCGCACAGGCAGCCGTTCTTCGCCTGCCCGTCATCCCCCCTGGCGGGCGAGCGGCGGAGCGGAGGAGCTCTTCGAGCCCTGGGAGTCCGGAGGCGCGGATCGAGCGGGGGCGGCTGGCGGCTCCACGGGATCTGTCTCGTCGTGGATCTCGCCGACGAGCTCCTCGAGCACGTTCTCGAGGGAAACCACGCCGCACGTCCCGCCGTACTCGTCGACGACGACGAACAGATGCTGACGCGTCCGCTGGAACTGCCGCAGGAGGCGGTGCGCCGGGCTCGACTCGTACACGAACGTCGCCGGTTTCTTGATGTCTCCGATGGTGAGATCCGTCCTCCCCTGCGCCAGGCTGAGCAGGATGTCGCGCGCGTAGACGAGCCCGTTGATCTTGTCGAGATCGCCGCCCTCGGTGACCAGGATGCGGCTGTGGGACGGATCGATGTCCTCGGGCTTGAGATCCGCGAGGCTCAGCTCGGCCGGGAGCGAGGAGAGCTTGAGGCGGTGTGTCATGACGTCGCGGGCGGTCACGTCGTTCAGGCGGAACGCACGGCGGATCAGCTCGCTCTCGTGAACGCTGATGTTCCCCTTCTGGTTGCCGAGCCTGGCGAGCACGCGGATCTCCTCCTCGCTGGCCACCGGCCGCTCGGGGTCTCCCGCAAAGGGCCGGGTGAGCCTCTCGATGATCCAGATCAGCGGCAGCAACATCTTCGTGAGCACGACGAGGGGAGGCGCAGCCGCGAGCGCGATCCTCTCGCTGAAGCGCTCTCCGATGGTCTTGGGGATGATCTCGGCGAAGACGATGACGAGGAACGTGAGGATGCCGGTGAAGACGGCGACCATCGCATCCTCGAACTGCCGCTTGGCGAGGAAGCCGACGAAGATGGACCCGCCGATGTTGACGCAGTTGTTGAGGATGACGAGCGCGGCGATCGGCCGCTGCATGTTCTCCTTGATGCGCGCCAACCGCCGGGATCCCGTCCGCTTTCGATCGAGCGCGACGTGCACGCGCGACAGGGGCACACTGAAGAGCGCCGCCTCCGTCATGGACGCGAGACCGGAGGCGAGGAGGAGCAGCACGACGCAGAGGAGCAGGAGGTTGAACATGTCCGTTCGATCCGAGTGTATCATTCTGGGCGTTCTGCGCAAGCCGGGGGCTCGGATTCGCAGGCACCCGGCGAAGTCGCGGAGCAAGCGCTCAGGTCCCCGGATGAAGCCTCGCGAGCCGGCATGCTGTGCGATCGCTGCGGAAACGCCGCACGAGGCCTTCCGAAGCCGGGCTGGAGCCCGGCGAGCCCCGTGGGGCCGGAGCGGTCGCCTCAAGGCGGACTCTGCCGGGTTCCTGATGCCGCCGGCGCCTCTTGGCCCTGCCGCCGCGGCGGGTTAGCATGGTGCGCCGGTGTCCAGGTGTCCCGGCGCGGGGGGCGGCGGGGATGCGCGGAGTTCCCTCATGCTCTTGACGTTCTTGACGGGCGAGCGGCGCGGAGAGACCCTCGAGGTCTCCGCGGGGCCGGCCACCGCGGGGCGGGACGCCGGCTGCCAGATCTCCATCCGCGATCCGAAGATCTCCCGCCGTCACTGCCAGATCTATATCGAGGGCGGGATCTGGCGAGTCCGCGACCTCGGGAGCGCCAACGGAACCTGGCTCGACGGGAAGCGCGTCCAGCAGGAGCGTCTGGCCGCGAGCAGCGTGCTGAAGATCGGGGACACGGTCCTCGAGGTCTCCTCCGTGGAGGTCCCTGCGGCAGCCGGGGAGGCGGACGAGGAGCAGCGCGATGCCGCGCGCGACGAGGGCGACACCGCGACCACGCCCGCGGATCCCGACGCGATCATCGCCGCTGCGGGGCCCGCGGCCGCGCCCAGGAAGCTCCTGGCGGGGGCGGGCGCGATCCTGCTCCTCGGGATCGTCGCGGCGGCCATCTTCCTCCCCGATGCCTGGAGATCTCTCTTCCGCAGGGGCGACGAGGACCCTCGAAGCTCGGGCGGAGCGACGCTCGACGAGCTGGCTGCGGCCGGCGGCCAGCCGCAGCCATCCGCAGCTTCTTCCCGGCCCGCCGCGGCGGAGGATCCGCGCCGCCTCGCGCCCACCAGCCGGCCGCAGGAGGTGGCGGATCCGGATGCGCAGCGGCAGCAGCAGCGGCAGCCGGAGCCGGAGCCGCAACCGGATCCGCAGCAGCAGCAGCCGGATCCGCAGCCGGAGGCGGGAGCCGCGGGCGCGGCCATGAAGGGTTCCGAGCCGTCCCGTCCTCCCTCTGGATCGAGCCAGCCGGAGAGCCCCGGCCTCGACGCCGGCCGCGCGGTGGCGGTCGAGCGGATGCTCGAGGGCGGAGAGTTCCAGCGGGCGCTCCGCCTGCTCGCCGCCGCCAGCGACGGTTCCGAGGGTGGATCTCCGGAGGCGCACGCCGGGGGGGCCGCCGCCGCGAGCGGCGAGCGGCGCGAGATCGCGGCGAGGATCCTGGCGGCGGCGGAGGCCGAGCTGCGCTCGTGCGAGGAGCGGGGGAAAGCGCTCGTGGCGGAGGGCAGGTACGGCGAGGCGCGCGAGCTCTTTCTCGATCTCGCCGGCCGTCTTCCGCGGGACTTCATCGAGCCAGCGATGGACGCTCTCTCCCGCCTGGGCGACGTGGAGCGCGGCCGGCTCGATGCGGAGAAGGCCCGTGCGGACGGTCTCCTCGCGGGCGGAGGGCGGTTCTGCGAGGCCATGGCCTTCCTCGAGTACGAGGCCGCCGAGCAGGTGCTCGACGATCTCGAGCGCGCGCTGGTGCCGGAG
>JAFGKN010000855.1 GCA_016928605.1 Planctomycetota bacterium
CCGCGCGTGCAACCAGGCCGAGAAGGAGATCGCCAGCGTGATCAGCGCCGAGGGCGGCTCCGGCGGCCTCGACGCCCTGCTGGCGCAGATGGAGGAGCTGCGGAAGCTAGGGGAGACCCGCCCGCTGCTCGAGAAGGGCCTCCAGGCCGTCCAGACCGTGCTCGCGGAGCAGTTCACGAACGCGCGGGAGGTCACTGGCGCGTACGAGCTGAAGAAGGCGGGCGAGGAGGAGAAGGCCGCGGCGCTCGTGGAGAAGTACAAGAGCGAGGATATCTTCGGGAAGCTCTGGGTCCCCTGGCAGCGCGTGCAGCAGGTCATCCACGACGGCAAGACCGAGGTGAGCGAGGGCAGGGTCCGGGGCGCGCCTTCCGTCGCGGCCTACAAGTTCGAGGTCTACGTCATGGTCAAGGCGCGCGCCGATCGCGTGGACTCCGACAAGTTCATCCGCGAGAAGTTCGCGACCCCTCTGGAGACGGAGCTCCGCAAGCAGCTCGACTTGATGCCGGAGGCGAAAGTCGACAACCTGATGGTTCATCCCGGCTCGGACGGACTGATCTCCATCCGCTTCGACGATGCAAGCCGCACGTCGGAGAGCGCCGAGCCGCAGGAGGGAGGCCCATTCTACGGCGCCCTGGTTTCCTGGTACTTGCTGCCGCGGCTTCCGCCTGCGCCGGAGCCGGAGGAGGAGCCGAGTAGAGAGCGGCGGTAGTGATAGCACGCAGGGATCGGTCGCCAGCGGAGACGGATCGAAAAAGACCATGGACAAGCTGAAAGAAAACGCGTTTGCCCTCTCGCTCACCGGGGTGGGAATCGTCATCCTCGCCCTCGCCTTCTTCCTGATCTACACGCCCCTCGCCGCCCTCGGCCGGCAGGAGAGGGAGCTGGCCGACCTGCGGAAGAAGCTCACGAAGTTCGCCGAGGCAGAGCTCACCCCGTGCACCAAGACGCTCAAGTACCACGAGCGCAACCTGATGGAGACCCAGGGCGAGCTGGCCGAGAGCCTGCAGTACGTCGAGACGCGGCTCGGGCGCTTCAACGAGTACTTCGACAATGTCCGCGAGCAGCCCGACCTCGGCGTCTTCTTCAGCCGCTACGAGGATGAGATCAGGAGGCTTGTCGAGCGCTACCGCACCAGGTTCGGGATCACGGCGGCGGATGCCGAGGCGGTCGCGAAGCTCATGCCCAAGGTCGACGTCCGCGTCCAGAACGACAGGTCGGACCCCGCGGGCTCCGTGGTGAACATCCCCCTGGCGATGAAGGAGTACTGGGTCATCGAGGCGATCTTCGAGGCGTGCGAAGCCCTGGAGCTCGGCGGGCTCCAGGAGATCTCGCTGCCCCAGAGGGTGGACGAGAGATCGAGCCGGACGGCCGCGGCTGCTTCCCGGCGCGAAGAGGCCGCGAAGGGATACTTCACCACGTCTGTGTTCGAGGCCTCGGTGAAGATCGAGATGCCCTTCTCGAAGCTCGGCGATTTCCTCTCCCGGCTGTACGGCGACGTTCGCGTCCCTGTCGTGGGCGTCTCCTCGATGCGCTTCGTCAAGACCGAGGAGTGGCTGGCGAAGTACCAGCCGCTCCGGATCGATGTGGAGCTCGACAAGGAAGGGAAGCCGGTGACCGAGGAGGAGGCCAAGAAGAAGACGATCTTCGACGTGGAGCCGCCGGTCAACTTCGATATCTCGCTCCAGGTGATCAGCTGGGAGGGCAAGCAGGAGACCCCGGAGACGCCCGAATGATGATGCGAGACCGTCGCTTCAGCCCAGAAGACAGCAGCGGGGCGAAAGCCCCTCGCGAGCCGGCGCAGGGATCCCTGCTGCGTCCCGCGCCAGCCGGAGGAGTAGCCGATGGATGAACAGAGTTTCTGGATGCGCAACATCGACAAGATCTCGTACGTGGTGGCCGGTGTGCTCGCTATCGGGATCCTGGCGGTGCCTCTCGCAATGACCGGCAAGGCCGTCGAGGACGTTCAGGGGCTGGAGGAGATCCACAACGAGCTCAAGAAGAAGATCGCGGATCCCGTACTCCCCTCGCGGGCGGGAGGGGAGCGGCTGGTCCAGTGGCTCCAGGAGCGGTGGGCGGCGAGGCCCTCCGCGGTCAACGCCCCCTGGTCCACGGAGCGGCGGCCTGTTCTCGTCAACTGGACACCGCAGGAGGAAGGCAGATTCGCCCGGCACTATCCGGGTCACGTGGCTCGGCTCCACCACCGGCGCGAGGCGAGCCCTCAGCCCGACCAGATGTCGTTCATCGAGGTGACGGGCGTTATGAACACCTTCGACCTGAACGTCGTCCACCGATCGGTCGAGCTCTTGCGCAAGGTGTGGGATCCGAAGACGGAGGCCTGGGGAGAGCTGTCGCCGGTGCGTGGCTTTCGCGCCCAGGGCGACTTCACCTACCGCGACTACGCGATCGAGCCCGGCAAGAAGTATGGCTACGCCTTCACGACGACCGCGGCTTCCAAGGATCCGAGCCAGTTCGAGCTTCCTCCCGCGCAGGAGACGCAGACCAGCGCCGAGTGCGCGCTCGAGGAATCGATTCCCTATGATTTCAACTTCGCGATCTCGCTCATCCGCACCGGGCCCGACGGCTCTCCGGTGGTGAGCGCGGTGGTGAGCTACTTCGATCACGACTCCGGAGAGGTCGTCGAGCTGCGCCGAGCCAACTACAAGGAGGGCGAACGCTTCGGCCCGGGAGAGAAGAACGACGAGCGGTACGAGGTGCGGCGCATCCTCGAGACCGAGCAGGAGGTCTGGATCCGGGACAAGGTGAATCCGCTGGCGCGCCCGGTCATCACCCGGAAGCTGCGCTACTCGGTGGCGCCGATCCCGGCGGTCGAGTGCCCTGCTCCTCCTCCCCCGGGGACCGCGGCGCCTGCAGCCGGCGAGGCAGCACCCAC
>JAFGKN010000856.1 GCA_016928605.1 Planctomycetota bacterium
ACGCGCGTACCGCTGGTGTTGTCGGCCATTCTCCTCGCGGCCTCCGGCGCGAGGGCGACCGAGGGCAGGAGCTTCGTCGGCCGGAAGCTGTCGGGCATCACGTTCGTCGACACCGAGGGGCACACGATCGATCCCGAGCACTACCGGGGGGCAGTGCTGGTGATGATCGGCGGGATCCCGTGGTGAGGGGGCTGCCAGGCCGAGGCTTCCAGGATGGAGGCCCTCATCAAGGCGTACGAGGACAAGAACGTCTTCTTCTTCCACACGCTGGGCGGTGACGAGTACCGGCCGAACGTCCACTTCAAGAAGCACTACCGCCTCACGTATCCGGTCATCTCGGACAATCTCGACCGCTACCGCCACATCATCCGGGTCAGCGGGATCACCAACGTGGCCGTCTTCGGCGGCGACGGTGCCTGCGTCTTCAACGAGGAGGTGATGGGCGACAGGTTCCAGAGCGTGCTCGATGCGGAGATCGCCAAGCTCGAGGGGCCGAACCTGAAGAAGGCGGCCTTCGTCGATGGGAGCACCGTCTACGCGCCGGCCGTCAAGAAGGAGGGGCGGATCGTCCGCGAGCGCATGCCCAGTCTCGCGGCCGGCCCATCGGGCGAGCTTCACCTCGCGTACGTCACGGACGCGGGGGAGACGGACGACGTGTATCTTCGAGCCTGCCAGCGCGGCAAGTGGGGCAAGCCCGTGAAGGTCGCCGCCACGCGGGCCGACGAGTACGCGCCGAGCGTCGTCGCGCTCGGGAGGGGAGTGGCGCTCGTCGCTTACGTCTCCGATGCCGGCGGCCGGTACGACATCTTCACGGCCCTCGTGAAGGGCGGCAGGGTCGGCAAGGCCGTTCGCGTGACGCAGTCGGCGGACGATGCGATGGCGCCGGTCCTCTGCGCGGGCGAGCAGGGCACGGCCTGGCTCGCCTGGTACGAGTGGGCCAGGATGGGGCCGCTCTCGCGCGACCGCGAGATCTTCGTCTCGCGCCTGAGCGGCAGCGGCTGGTCCAAGCCTCTGCGGGTGAGTCCGCCCAACGTTCCCACGTACGAGGACCACGCCGACCCGGCCATCTACCCGGATCGTAAGGGTGGAATCTGGGTGGCCTGGGCGTGGGACTATCACGGCACGCTCACCCGAGAGAAGCCGCCCGTCGAAGAGAACTCCATCTTCATGCGGTCCGTCGATCGCAGCCTCGCTCTGGGGCCGATCCTGGCCGCCGGCTTCCGGGGCGAGGGGCGGGCGCGCGACTACGCGCCGACGCTGGCCGTGGCGCTCGATGGCACCCCGTGGGTGGCCTGGGACAACAGCCACAAGGCGTCGCGCGGCTACGGCGCGAAAGCGCTCTTCGTCAACCAGCTCGCCGGTGCCGACTTCGGGGACCAGCAGGAGGCTGCCGCTCACGACGGCCAGATCGACTCGCCGCGCCTCATCGTCCACCCGCAGGGGACGCTCTGTCTGGTGTGGGAGCAGGAGACGCGTGCGGGCTGGGAGCTGTGGCTCCGCAAGATCGAGAAAGGGACCTTCTCCGAGGCCGTCAAGCTCTCGGTAAAGAGCCCGTCGCCCCGCTTCGCGACCGCGTGCTTCGACACCGCGGGCACGCTGTGGGTCGCCTACACGCACATGGACGACAAGAAGTGGACGGTCACGGTCGAAGCGGCGGGCAAGTGACGGCGCAGCGCGCGGGCGGGATCGAGCTCGACCGCCTCTCGGACACCCGCGCGCCTGCTTTGTGCTGAGGCAGAAAAGCCCTCCGCAACTCCTTGCCGCGGAGGGCCTTTACTTGTGGTGCGCCCGCAGGGATTCGAACCCCGGACCCGCTGATTAAGAGCGGAAGACCGCTCTCGACTGAGGCGCACGGGCTCCGGCTCAACCCATACGGTGGCGGAGATTAGAGCCTCCGCCGCTGGGCTCGACCGGGGACGGCCGGCGGCAGTTTCCGGACAAAACCCGGACAAGGTCCTCCGCCTGCCTGCCGTGCCGCAAGCGAGCGCGTTCCATGGGGTATCAGACGGGCCCCCGCAACCTGCGGCCTCCGGGCGGCTTGGAGAGCGCTGTCCGTCTTCTGTCCGGCTCCCGCGCCGCGCTCGGCGGTTCCCTTCGGGACGGACCGTGGTAGCCTGTCCGGCATGATCCTTCGGCTCGACCTCGACCTCGACGACGAGCTTCTCGAGAAGGCGCGGACGCTCGCACGCCGCCGGCAAGTCACCGTCGCGCGGATCGCGGAGAGCGCCTTGCGCGCATACATCGTCTCGGAAGGGCGCCGCCTCGCGCACGTCGAAGGGCGCAACCCCCTTGCCCCCACCGCCCGCCCCGAACGGCCGGCCGGGGTCGAGTAGCCCTCGCCGGCGCCCTGCGCCAGCTCCCGGCCGGGGACCTCGAGCGGCTGCTGACGATGCTCGGGGAGGGGTGATGCGGTGCCGAACCCGGATGGCGGTCTTCCGGGACCCGCTGGGGCGGCAACTCGCCGCCTCCGCCCGCGCTTCCTCCGCTGCTGATAGGGGGCTATCATGGCTCCATGCGGTCCCGCGGTAACAGAATCGCCTTCCTGACCGGAGCCGTCGCGCTGGTCGTTCTCGGCGCCGCCGCCTACCAGTGCCGCAGCCACCTGCTCTTCTGGTGGCGGTTTGAGCCGCTGGGGCCGAATGCGCAAGGCTATCGAGAGTATCGGCATCGGCAGACGGGGGTTCTGTTCGTGCGGCTCCCGGGCGGGAAGTTTTGGATGGGGGCGCAGAGCGAGGACCCTGAGGGACAAAACTACGACTCCCAAGCGGAAGCGAACGAGGGGCCGGTTCACGAGGTCGCGCTCAGTACGTTCCTGATCGCGAAGCACGAGGTGACGAAGCGGCAGTGGGAGGCGGTGATGGGGACGCGGCCGTGGGCGGGGCAGCGCGACGTGCTCGACGACCCCGACAGCCCGGCGGTCTACGTGAGCTGGGATGACGCGCAGGCGTTCGTCGCGGCGGTGAACGCGCTGGGCCAGGGGACGTTCCGCCTGCCGGCGGAGGCGGAGTGGGAGTACGCCTGCCGTGCGGGGACGACAACGCGGTTCTACTGGGGGGATGACCCCACGTACAGCCAGATCGGGGCGTACGCTTGGTACGGCGACAACGCTTATGATGTCGGCGAGCGGTACGCTCATGTGGTGGGGCAGAAGCTCCCGAACGCGTGGGGCCTCTACGACATGTCCGGCAACGTGTGGGAGTGGTGCCAGGACTGGTATGGCGTCTATCCTGCCGGGCCGGTCACGGACCCGGCCGGTCCGCCGGCAGGCGCCTACCGCGTCGGCCGGGGCGGCTCCTGGGGCAACATCCCGGGGTACTGCCGCTCCGCGGTCCGCTACAGGAGCGCCCCCTGGATCCGCTACCGCTACCTGGGCTTCCGCCTCGCGAGGCAGTAGTCCTCCACGCGACGGCGCGGGAGCGCCCCTCCCCCCTGGAAATGGGGCTGACGGAGCGAAAACGCGAGCGGAGCGGCGCCGGGAAGGGCCGTGGCGGCAGCCCGGCCCCCGGCGTCCGCGGAGCGGAGGAGCTTCACGTGCGCCGATCCCGCCGGCTCATGGGCTCGGCGTCCGTGCCCCGTTCTACCCCCTCCCCGACTGATCACACCACCCGCGCCTTCTCGAGCAGCTCCCGCTCGCGCTCGAAGTCGATGTCCTCGTAGACGAGCGTCGAGGAGAGCGACCGGTGGCGGAGCTTCCGCTTGGCGAGCTTCAGCCCGCCCTGCTTCACCGCTTCGGTCGCCGCGAGGTGCCGCCCGGCGTGAATGGACTTCGAGACCCCGGCCCGCTCGGCGTAGAGCCGCCAGACGTTCTGTAGAGCCCGGCGGGAGAGCGCTCGGCCGGTCTTCGGGTTGAAGAAGAGCGGGTGATCGCCGGACTCCCGCGCAGCGGCATCGATTGTCCTCAGGTACCGCTCGAGTGCGGCCTGGACTCCCCGGTCGACGAGGCTTTCATCGACCGTCCCCCGCTCGCGCTCGCGGAGCTTCAAGGTCGGGACGTAGAGGATCCCTTCAGTGAGCCGCTCGAGGTGCCCGATCCGCAGCGCCGCGATTTCCCCGACCCTGAGCCCTTGCTGCCCGGCGAGGACCAGGACGGCGAGATCCCGCGCCTTCCAGCGCCGGCTGCGCGAGACCCGGGCCTTCCCCTGTGCGAGCGCGACCATCCGGGCGAACTCCTCGGGCCTGAGGACATCGCTCGGCGCGAGCCGCCACCTGCGCGTGAGCCGGCGAGTTTTGTTCTGTGAAGCGTTCATCGTCATCGGTGGACTCGAGTTGTCAGGACTTACGCAATTGATCCGGGCTGAACACTTCGCACTTCTCGGCAAACTGCGAAGAGTTCATCGCCCGGTGATGGACAGAGAACCCGGCGCCCGGCGCCTCCCCGCAGAAGGCCCAGAATCGGCCTCTGCGGGATCCGAGCTTTCCCCGGGCCCCTCCGTACTCTCGCGGAGCGAAAGCCCCGCAGAATGGATCCCAGGGGCCTTCCTGGATCCGGTAGCGCCATGGAAGGAAAGGCGGGGAGCCCCCGCAGGAACTCCCCGCACTCGTGAGGTGAAACTCTCACTCGGCCCACGGCTCTCCCCCCTCGGGGAATCCCGAGCCGTCGAGGAACTCGGCGAGAGCTTGGGCCACATCGGCCGCGCCGGAGCGGAACAGTTCCCGCTCGGCTTCCCACGCGAGCGAGACGGGGACCTCCCGGAGCGCGAGCCAGGAAGATCCCACGGCGTAGCTCGGAGACCACTGGCCTCCGTGCCAGTCGAGGATCCGGTGGGCCAGCCAGTTCGAGCCCTGGACCTCGGGCAGTTCCGCCCGGTAGCACTCCTCGCAGACTCGGTCCCCGCCGGGCCACTCCCGAAGGTCCTCCTCCCGGTCGACCTCCTCCCCGCACCAGTCGCACTTGGGCTTCGGGGCGGGGACGATCTCCTCCCCGCACTTGTGGCAGTGAAGACCGGACTCCTCGAACTGCCACTCGTCACTGGCGAAGATCGGATGGACTTCGTTCCCCTCCGAGTCGGTGGGGATGCGGCCGAACTCGAGCCCGCAGTGGCAACAGACGCACTCCGAGCCGTTCCAGGACAGGAAGCTCCCGCACTCCGGGCAGATGCCGAGAGCCGCCTTGCCGTAGGCCTCCTCGGCGCACTCGGGGCACCAGGTATCGGCATCGGCCGAGTAGGCGATGATGTCGAAGGCTTTCATGACTCACCGCCTTCCGTGTAGGCATCGCGGGCCAGGACGAAGTCCGCGGCTTTCTGGGCCTTCCCCGCCGCTTCGACGATGAGCCGGGAGTTCTTCGGCTGGCGCAGGACGCGGAGCCAAGCGTCAAGGTAGCTCGCCGAGTTCTCGAGCGTCCGGGAGATTCCGCATTCCCCGCAAAGGAACGCGGCTCCAAGCTCGGCGACAAGCTCCTCGCGGGAGTAGCTCGCCGATGCGAACTCAAACTGCTCCGGGCTCTCGAACCGCCCGAGCCGCTTCTTGTGGCCCGTCGAGTGCACAAGCTCATGGAAGACCGTCGAATGGTACGCGTCCGGGCTCTCGAAGGCCCCTGGGGCCGGAACGTGGACGGAATCGTCCGCGGGCCGGTAGAAGGCGCCTCCGCTCCCGATGCGGAAGTCCGGACCGCCGCTGGCGACATACCGAGCGACAACGGGATGCGGCGGAACCGGCTCCCGCGTAGGCGCCGCTTCGGGGACCGA
>JAFGKN010000857.1 GCA_016928605.1 Planctomycetota bacterium
AAGGCGCCGAGCACGCTGGCGTCGGCGACCTCACCGGGCATCGCGGTCCTCGCGAACCATCGACGACGACTCGTCGGGCGTGGTGAGGCGCAGGCTGGCGAGCCGCTCGCGGGCCTCGCGCAGGCTCAAAGGACGGCCCTCGAGGGCGCTCTCGAGGATGGCCAGCAGCTCCCCCTGGAGAGAGCGGTGGTGCGTCTTCGCCCGCTCGCGGAGCCGTCTCACGGTCTCTTCCGGCACGTTCTTGATGGAGAGGTTCATGGCTGCTTTCTGGAGCCATTATAGAACCGCAGGGGTTGAGATCAAGCGACGTGCACCCATCGCCAGAGCAAGGGTGGAGAGCCGCCCCGGGGCGTTCTTGCGTCTCCGCTGGACGGCGAAGCCCCCGGCTGGTAGGCTTTCCACATGAAACGTACAAATCTTGTGCTTGATGAGAATCTGCTGGCCGAAGCCACCCGGCTGAGCGGCGAGAAGACCTACTCCGCGGTGGTCGGCCGCGCTCTCGAGGACTTCGTGCGGCGGATCAAGGCGCGGCGCATCCTCGAGCTGCGCGGCTCGGGGCTCTGGGAGGGAGATCTGTCCCGGATGCGAGACGACGATCCTGCCCGTCCGGAGCGATGATGAGTCCGCTGGTCCTCGTCGACACGTCCGTATGGATCGAGGTCTTCCGCCGCCTGGACCCGCTGGATCTCGAGCCGATCGTCGACCTCGAGGCCGTCGTCACGTGCCTGCCGGTCGTACAGGAGGTCCTGCAGGGATTCCGCGAGGAGACCGCGCACCGCGTGGCCCGGGAGGCGATCCTCAGCTTTCCCGTGCTCGAGGACCCCCTGGGGCTCGGCGTGGTCGAGGAGGCCGTGGATCTCTACCGGACCGCCCGGCGGCAGGGGATCTCGCTGCGCTCGTCGGTGGACTGCCTCATCGCCGCGACGGCGCTCCGCCACGACTGCGAGGTGCTGCACAGGAACCGGGACTTCGCGGCGCTCGCCCGGGTCTCCCGGCTCCGGGAGCGCGCTCCCTGAAGGAGGAAAACCCTTGCCAGCGCTCCTCGCCGACGACGAGACTGAGCGGCGTGAGAGGCGGAGCGTCGCCCGCCAGCCGGTGGCCGCGGCGGCGCAGCGGGCCGGTGGCCGCCGATTCACGGTCCGGCCCAGCCCTGCGGTGAACCGATAGATCGATAGCCATGAACCGAGAGCTCCTGCGCCGACTTCCCCAGGTCGAGAAGGCCCTCCAGTCCCCGCCGCTGCGCGCTCTCTCCGAGAGCCGCGGCGCGGCGAAGGTCCTCTCCGCGCTCCGCGAGGTCCTCGGGGACCTGCGCAGCCGCCTGCTCCGCGGCGACGCCGAGGCGGAGAAGGCGGCGGAAGGTCTGACGGAGGAGCGGCTCGCCGAGCGGGTCGAGCGGCGCATCGCCCGCCGTGACCTCTCCTCCTACCGCCGCGCGATCAACGGAACCGGCGTCATCCTCCACACCGGTCTGGGGCGCGCCGCGCTCCCGCCGGAGACGCTGGAGACACTCCGCGAGAACCTCGCCGGCAGCTCGATCCTCGAGGTGGACGTGGCGACCGGCGAGCGGAACCAGAGGGAGGATCCGCTCGGGCCCCTCTTCGGGGAGATCACCGGAGCGGAGGCGGCGATCGTCGTGAACAACAACGCGGCCGCGACGCTCCTCATCCTCGCGGCGCTCGGCCGCGGGCGCGAGGTCATCGTGTCGAGGGGGCAGCTCATCGAGATCGGCGGATCGTTCCGGATCCCGGACATCCTCCGCGAGAGCGGCGCGCGCCTCGTCGAGGTCGGCACGACGAACCGGACCTATGCCTCGGACTACCGGGGCGCGGTCACCACCGAGACGGCGCTGCTCCTCAAGGTTCACACATCGAACTACGAGATCCGGGGATTCGCGCACCACACGCCGCTCGAGGAGCTCGTCGAGATCGGGCGCGAGTTCGGCATCCCCGTCGTGAGCGATCTCGGCTCAGGATGCCTCGTGGACATCAGCCCCCACGGCCCGAGGCGCGAGCCTCTCGTCCGGGAGTCGGTGGAGGCTGGCGCCGACCTCGTCTGCTGCAGCGGCGACAAGCTGCTCGGCGGACCGCAGGCGGGCATCATCGTCGGCCGGAGGGAGATGGTCGCGCGGCTGCGGGCGCATCCTCTCTACCGGGCGGTGCGCGTCGACAAGATGACGCTCTCCGCGCTCGAGTCCACGCTCCGCATCTACCGCGAGCCGGACACCGCCTGGCGGAGGATCCCACCGCTGCGGATGCTGAGCGCGTCCGTCGAGGATCTGCGGACCCGCGCCCGCGCTTTCCTCGCTCGTCTCGGCGCGGCGATCATCTCTCAACTCCATCTCGAGGTCGTGGAATCGAAGGCGGAGATGGGCAGCGGCTCGCTCCCGGCGCAGGAGATCCCTAGCTGCGCCCTCGAGCTGCACCGTGATGACCTCACCGCGCGGGAGATCGCCAGGCTCCTGCGGAGCGCCTCGCCGGCCGTCTTCACGCGCGTCCATTCCGAAGCGGTCGTCATCGACTTCCGCACGATCCTCCCCGAGGAGGAGGATGACCTCTGCCGGGTGATCCTCGACCTGGCGCGGGGCGCGCTGGAGGATCCCGAGGCGCTCTGAGCCGGCCCGAAGGCTCGGCGCAGCCCGGGTGGGGTGGACGGACCCGGCGCCGTCGTCGCCCCCCACCGCGCTCGCCGGCGCTCGCTGCGACCTCGATTTCCCTTGACCTCCACGCGCGCTCTTTTTATCAACGAGTCTCCTCACGTCATCATCACTTCGCGAAGGGAACTCATGAGCACGCTGGAGATCGACGTCAAGAGCCCCCCCATCCTGGATCCCCGGTTCGTCCCGGCGGTCCTCTGGAACCGCGCGTACCGCCGCAGGGTGGATGCCGACCCGGAGAGCCTGCCACTGGCCATCGCCCTGTCGCGGCCCGACGGCACCGTCTTCGTCGAGCGCACCCGCGTGCTGCCCCACCGCGGCGAGAACGAGGCTCTCAACATCCGCCACGTGGAGCGGCTTCTCAAGTTCATGCTCTGGCAGAAGGGCGGTTCACGCGTGCTCATCGCCGGGCACGACGGTATCGCGAGGGCCGTCGCGGACCTCTACAGCCCGGCGGGGCGCCAGGCCTTCGACAACGACATCGTGGGGCGCAAGATGTTCCTCGACACCTTCCGCGTGGAGCCCTGCGCGCTCCAGGAGATCCCCGAGCCGAGGTCCGTCACCATCGCGCTGGGACGCAACCTCGACGGCTGCCGCATCGGATTCGATCTGGGCGGCAGCGACCGCAAGTCCGCCGCGGTCATCGATGGGAAACAGGTCCACTCCGAGGAGGTGGAGTGGTCGCCCTACTTCGAGAAG
>JAFGKN010000858.1 GCA_016928605.1 Planctomycetota bacterium
CCGCTGATCCCCGTGCGCGGCGCTTGAGCGGAGCGGCTCGGGCGATGACGGAGGGCAAGGCCTTCCGTGCTCCGCTCAGCGCCGCGGGATGCTCGCAGATACCGGAGAGGATGCGGACTCTTTCATGGAATCCACTGGCAGCCGCCCAACGGGAGATGTCACGATCCTCCTCGCGAGAGCGCGCGAGGGCGACCGGCAGGCTTTCGACAGCCTGATGCCGCTCGTCTACGAGGAGCTGAAGCGCGTGGCGGGCCGCGAGCTTTGCCGCGAGCGGCGCAGCAGGACCCTCGACTGCACGTCCCTCGTCCACGAGGCCTACCTGAAGCTCGCGGGGGAGGACGGCGTCGACTGGCGCGGCCGCGCGCACTTCTACTGCCTCGCGGCGCGCGCCATGCGGCAGATCCTGGTCGACCACGCGAGGCGGAGGGCCGCGGCCAAGCGCGGCGGGGGCTGGGATAGGGTCACGCTGCGGGGACGGGAAGCCGAGCGCAGGGACGCCGACCCTGAGGAGATGCTCGCCCTCGACGATGCGCTCGCTCGGCTCGGCGATCTCGATGCGAGGCTGCGGGAGATCGTCGAGTGCAAGTTCTTCGGCGGCATGACGGACGCTGAGATCGCGGCCGTTCTCGGCGTCTCGACGCGCACCGTCGAGAGGGATTGGGCGAAGGCGCGGGCGTGGCTCTACCGGGAGGTCTACGGGGACAGGGATCGATGAAGCGATCGACCGGAAGCTGGCGGCGGGAGGCCGAGATCTTCGAGGGTGTGCTCGAGCGCCCCCGCGAGGAGCAGGCCACATGGCTGAGCGAGGCCTGCGCCGGAGACGACGACCTGCGCCGCCGGGTCGAGGATCTGCTCGCGGCGCACCGCAGGACCGGGGGGATCCTCGATCGCGGTGGGCCGGGTCTGTCTATCGCCGCCGGCGGGGACGCAGGGGCCTCCGCGGCTGTGGTGGAGCCGGACGGCTCGGCTGGCGGCGAGCGGCGGAGCGCGGGACCGTACGAGATCGTCGAGGAGATCGGCCGCGGCGGCATGGGCGTGGTCTACCGGGCCCGCGACAGGCGCCTCGGGCGGGCGGTCGCCCTCAAGTTCCTGCCGCGAGGGCTCGGCGCCGATCCGCAGGGGCGCCGCCGCCTGCTCTCCGAGGCGCGGGCGGCATCGGCGATGGATCACCCGAACATCTGCACGGTCCACGACGTCGGGGTCCGCGGCGACGAGATCTACATCGTGATGGCCTTCTACCCGGGGCAGACGCTCGATCGGCGGATCGAGAGCGGCCCGCTCACCGCCCGTGAGTCCGTCGACGTCGCTCTGCAGGCCGCCGAGGGGCTCGCGTGCGCGCACGCCGCGGGCATCATCCATCGCGACATCAAGCCCTCGAATCTGCTCCTCACGGATCGGGGCGCGGTGAAGATCCTCGACTTCGGCATCGCCAAGCTGGCCGTGGCTGCGGCGACGCGGACGGATGGCGAGGCGCTCGCCGGGACTCCGGCGTACATGTCGCCCGAGCAGGCCCGCGGGGATGCCGTGGATCACCGCACGGATCTCTGGTCGCTGGCGGCCGTGCTCTACGAGATGCTCGCGGGCCGGCGGCCGTTTCCGGGCGACCATCCGGCCTCCGTGATCCAGGCCGTGTGCCACCGGGCGCCGCCGCCTCTCCGCTCCCTCCGCGAGGATGTTCCCCCCGCACTCGAGGCCGTGATCCACCGCGCGCTCTCGAGAGATCCCGATGGAAGACACGCGAGCGCCGAGGAGCTCATCGCCGACCTGAGGAAGGCCTGCGCGTCGATGGAAGCGGCGCCGCCGGGCGGCGCGGGGGAGAGGGCCGACGAGCGAGCGCCGGGGGCGGATGCGCCAGCGGCCGGCGAGACCTCATCCGTATCCGCTCGCTGCCGCGTGCCGTTGCCGCTCAGCAGCTTCATCGGCCGCGAGGAGGAGAGCGAGCAGCTGAGGCGGCTGCTCGCTCGCTCCCGCTTGGTGACTCTCCTCGGCCCGGGAGGCACCGGCAAGACGCGCCTGGCGCTGGAGGTCGCCGCGGCGCTCGCCGATGAACTCGAGGACGGCGTGTGCTTCGTCTCCCTCGCGTCGATCTCCGATCCCGCTCTGGTCGCGCCGGCGGTGGCCGCGGCGCTCGGCGTGCCCGCGACGCCGGCGCGCTCCCTCGAGGAGTCGCTGAAGGACCACCTCGCCGGGCGCCGCCTGCTGCTCGCTCTCGACAACTTCGAGCAGGTCGCGTCGGCCGCGTCTCTCGTGGCCGAGCTTCTCCAGGCGTGCGCCGGCCTCAAGGTGCTCGTGACGAGCCGCGTGCCCCTTCGCATCGGCGGAGAGCGCCGGTTCCCCGTCGCTCCGCTCGAGACTCCGGCCGCACCAGCGGAGGACGCCGTGGATCCGTCGGATGTCGAGAGCTACTCCGCCGTGCGCCTCTTCGCCGATCGCGCGCGGACGATCCAGCCCGGCTTCCGCCTCGAAGGCGAGGACGCCGCACGCGTGGCGGAGATCTGCCGCCGGCTCGACGGCTTGCCCCTCGCGATCGAGCTGGCCGCTGCGCGCATCCAGCTGCTGCCGCCGCGCGCGATGCTCGCGCGTCTGGCGCGTCGGCTGGACCTGCCGAGATCGCTCGCTCGCGATGTGCCCTCTCGACACGAGACGCTGCGGCAGACGATCGCCTGGAGCTATGAGCTCCTCGCGGATGCGGAGAGAGCGCTCTTCCGGAGGCTGGGCGTCTTTTCCGGTGGTTTCACCCTTTCTGCAGCCGAGGCGGTGGCCGGGGCGGGAGGATCTGCCGCGATCGACGCGATCGACGTCTTGGACGGATTGGCTCTGCTCCTCGACCACAGCCTCCTGCGACCTCATGAGTCCATCGGCGAGGAGCCGCGCTGCTCCATGCTCGAGACGTTGAGGGAGTTCGCGCTGGAGCGGCTCGAGGAGGCCGGCGAGACGGAGAGCATCCGCGAGGCGCACGCCCTGCACTATCTCGATCTGGCCGAGCGGGCCGAGAGGGAGCTGACGGGGCCGCACCAGGAGCGGTGGCTCCTCCGGCTGGAGGAGGACCACGACAACCTGCGGGCGGCTCTCGAGTGGGCGGAGCAGCGCGGCGCGGCGGAGGTGGCCTGCCGGCTCGGCGCAGCGCTCTGGAGGTTCTGGCTCGCTCGAGGCTACCTCGCGGAGGGAAGGCGGCGGATGGAGGGGCTCCTCGCGCTGCCTGCCCAAGTCGAGCCGTCCCTGCGGGCCCGCGCCCTCCACGCTCTCGGGACGCTGGCGCACAACGAGGGAGACAACCGCCGCGCGCGCGCCAGTCTCGAGGAAGGCCTTCGCTTGCGCCGCGAGATCGGCGACGAGCGCGGCATCGCCGAGATTCTCAACAACCTGTCCTGGACGGCCTGCGAGCTCAGCGATCTGGAGACCGCCGATGCGCTCGCCCGCGAGGCCCTCTCGCGAAACCGCGAGCTGGGGGACCAGCGGGGGACGGCGCTCGCGCTCAATAACCTCGGGTGGATCGCCGGCTACCGGGGCTATTTTCTTCGAGCGGCCGATCTGCACGGCGAGAGCCTCGCCCTGAGGCGCGAGATCGGCGACGAGCGCGGCGTCGCCTTCGCCCTCACCAATCTCGCCTGGTGCCTCCGCGAGAGCGGCGATCTCGCGGAGGCGAGGGCGAATCTCGACCAGGCTCTGCCGATCGTCCTTCGCCTGGGCGACCAGATCCTCTGCTCCTGGGCTCTCCTCAACCGCGGGATGCTCCAGCGGGAGGAGGGCGACCTGCGGAGCGCGGAGGCGACGGTCGAGGAGGCTCTTCGGATCAGCCGCCGGGCAGGGAACCGGTCGCTCGCGGGCTGGGCCCTCGCCGTCCAGGGAGAGCTGGCGAGCCGGCGCGGGGATCTCCGGCGGGCTGCTGCGCTCCTCGAGGAGAGCCTCTCCGTGTGGCGGGCGATCGACAGCCCATGGGGGATCGCGATGGCGATCGCCGGCCTGGGAGACCTGGCGCTGCTCGAGGGCGACCCTGAGCGCGCGCGGCAGCGTTTGCTCGAGAGCCTTTCCATCCGGCACGCCTGCGGAGACCTCGCCGGCGAGGCGCGCTGCCGGGAGGCGATCGCGGCGCTCGGAGGCCGCGGCGGGCCCGGAGGGCATGACGGGCTGTAGGGCGCGCGGCTCGCCGCAGGCCGGTCCCTGGAATCAACCTGGGACGGGCTCCGGAATCAACCTGGGACGGGTGGAGATCCGCCTCCGCGCTTTTATGTGGCGGCGCTCCCGGGTCGCGGCGTAGCATCCGGGCGGAGACGCCGCCATGAAGTTCCCTGTCCGGTTCCCCCGCGAGATGGAGAAGCTCGCCATCGAGATGCCGGCGAGCATCGCGGGCGCAGCGCCGAGGAGCGAGTCCGCATCGCCTTCGAGCTTTCCGCGCTGACCGAAGGGATTCTATCGGCGTCGCCGGCGCGGGATCGTCACATCGAATCGCTGGACGCTGAGGAAGAGGACGAGCATCGAAGCTGGCGGAGGTTGCTGGCGAGGCATGCCCCTCAAACCGCACAGGACGGGTCTCGCTCAAGCGTTCCTGCGGACCGTCGAGGCCCTCACGACCCGTGGTATCGTTCGCCCTCATCGGCGCGCTGGCCGTCGCTTGCCACCGCAACCCTGACCTGCCGTATTCACCCAAGGAGGCTTAGATGAAGACTGCCGTCACGCTGCTCTGTCTCTCCACGCTGGTTGCTCTTCCGCTCCTCGCCGCTCCCCCGCCCGAGAAGCAGAAGGGGGATCTGCCGCTCGCCCACATGGTCTACTTCCAGCTCAAGGAGAGGAACGACCAGACGCGCTCGCAGCTCGTCGCCGGCTGCGAGAAGCACCTCGCGGGCCATCCGGGAACGATCCAGTTCGCCGTGGGCACGCTCGCCGAGGAGCTGGACCGGCCGGTGAACGACCGCGACTTCGACGTCGCGCTGATCATCATCTTCA
This sequence comes from Planctomycetota bacterium, assembly GCA_016928605.1. Taxonomy (GTDB): domain Bacteria; phylum Planctomycetota; class UBA8108; order UBA8108; family UBA8108; genus JAFGKN01. The sequence goes on from JAFGKN010000858.1 coordinate 4,945, forward strand.
AGAGTCGGGCGGCTCACGACATGTACATGACGGCTCCCCGCCATCTCCAGTTCATCGAGGAGTTCCAGGGCCTCTGGGAGAAGGTCAGGGTGTTCGACTCGCACCTCGCCGCGATGGCGGGCCCCGAGGCCGGAAAGAAGGCCCCGGTGAAGAAGGAGAAGACCGAGGCGAAGTCCGGGCCGCAGAAGGCGGAGAAGGATCGGCCGAAGAAGATCGCGCTGCCGGATGGCGCGGCTTCCTTCGCGGGCATGATCCGCGGCAAGGTCGTGGAGCGCCGGGGCGCGCAGCTGGTCGTCCAGGTGGAGAAGGTGCTCGAGGAATGGGAGCACAGCAAGGCCGCCGATGCGAAGTCGCTCGCCGGCAAGCCGGTGGTCGTGGACGCGTACCGCGGGGAAGGAGATGGCGGCAAGACCGTGGCGCGCTTCCTCAAGACCGTCAAGGTCGGAGAGGTGGTCGAGCTCGACGTCGCGCACAAGAAGGGAGAGGCGTTGACGGTTCTCGAGCTCACGGAGGAGCAGCGCGCGCGGGTGAAGAAGGACTGACCGCTGCCGCGGTCGTCTCTCGCGCCTGTCTGTCGTTCTTGTCGCTCCCTGTCTCTCCTGCGGGACGGGCTCGATCCTTCGCCTGCAGGCCTGTCCGCTCCGCCCAGGCGAGCCAGGCCGCCGCCATCGAGGCGATGCGCTCGGGCTCGGCGGCGGCGAGATCGTTCGTCTC
>JAFGKN010000859.1 GCA_016928605.1 Planctomycetota bacterium
CCGGCATCGAGGACCTCCTCCGGATCGCCTTCGGTGCTGACGTCGCGGTTCAGCACGGTCGCCGGAGGCCGGCTGGGATCGGTGATGCTGGTCCGGATGATCTGCAGCGATTCGTACCTGCCGGTGTTTCTCCAGGTGATGCGGACGGCGTTGGCGCCGCCCTCGTAGACGGCCTCGCAGGCGAGGTCCGCCACGTTGGACACGGCGGGCGGATCCTCGGCCACCTCGAGGATCGTCGTTCCGGCCCCGGTGGTGTCGTAGACACAGATGTAAGCGCTTCCCTGCCCCTGGCCGCAGGAGTCCTTCCAGTAGAGCATGCCCGTGGGGAACATGGAGCCCCGCACGACCTCCGTGAGGAGCTGGGGGAAGATGGGGTAGCCCAGGCCGCTGTCCGCTCCGATGGGAGTGCTCGGGCCGGGGACAGTGGGTGCGAGGAGGCGCATCACGCGGACGGGACGGAGATCGCTGAGGGAGCCGACGAGGATGTCGAAGTACTCTCCATCGGCCGTCTGCGCGTACGTGATGGCGTTTCCGTACGCCTTGGAGTTCAGCTCGTTGAGGGCGGGATTGAAGAAGTGGATCGGTCGGTCTTCCGCGTCGAGGGACAGAGAGCCGTTCTTGTTGATCTCGACGAAGACATCGTTGACGATGTCGACGACCCAGAGCTTCTGGCGCCCGGCATGGTACGCGAGCTGGCCGAGCTGGCCGGCCCGCGCGCGGCTGCCGAAGAGACGCAGGGCGATGTCGCCCACATCGATCGTGTACTCGAGCCGCCTCGGGGCGCCGGTCTGGATGTCCTTCACGAGCACGTCGGTGAAGGATGAGCTCGAGTCGGCAGGGACGAGTGTGACGACGAGCTTGTTTCCCACGAGCCAGTAGATGTGATTCTGCCGCACCGGCGGGAGCACGTTGTTGGTCGGATCATCGTCCTCGTTCTCCGGGATCCAGAGGTTCGAGGGGACGGCGTCGTTCAGGACGACGGCTGCGCCCGTGGTGCTGCTCGCGCCGCGGGGCGAAGGGAACACCACAGGAGCTTCGAAGTGCGCGCCGGGATCGAGCGGATCCCGGTTGTAGCGAGAGGTGGTCCCTCCGTAGAAGTCGATCACGAAGAGCCGCGGGGGCGCCTCGCCCGCTGCGGCGAGCGCGAAGGCAGAGCCGGGGAAGCTGCCGGGGTATCCCGGGACCTGTCCCAGATTGCCTCTATCTGTCAGGCAGCTGCCGAAGGGGGACCTCTGAACGCAGGGACAGACTTGCGCCGGGAGTTCGGAGACCGCCGCCGCCGACGCGAGAGCCAGGCCGCAGACGACCGCGCCTGCACGGGAAAACTTGACAAAAGGGCGTTCGATGAGCATGGACCTCTCCGAGTTCAAGCGTCCACCAGCAAGTGATGGCTGTCGACTGGGGAAGGAGTGCGAGTCAGGGCAAGTGCAATGATACCTGGTCAGGCCGCGAACTCCGCGGAGAAACGACACGAGCCGGATCGACCGCAGAAGCGGAGACTCCGTCGGTTTCCGGCAGGCTCCTTCGGGGCGATCGCCCCCGCGCGAGTTCAGGAGACCGGGCTTCGAGTATACGCTTCCCCTTCTGGAGAGTCAATTTACGCTTTGTCGCCGCACCGGGCGGCGAGCGGATCGATGAGCGGTGTTGCCCCGGTGCCTACCAGCAGACGAACATGCCCTGCGCGAGCCGTCGAACGCTGCTGCCGAGCCCTCGCGAGCGCCGGAGAATCTGCGCCGCCGGCTCTTTCGGAGCGGTGCCAGACGCACCGTCAGAGGAAGTTGAAGTACACGCGGAGCTTGTTGCCGACCGTCTGGCGGGCTCGCTGGAGCGCGTCGCCGACCGCCTGCTGGGAGATGCGAAGGACCCGGGCGATCTCCTTCTGCTGGCAGTTTTCCCGGTAGTAGAGCTGCACGACCTCCCTCTGGCGCTTCGTCAAGAGACCGAGGTTGTCGAGGAGGGCGTGCACCATGATCCGTCCCTGGTAGAGCCGGGGGAGGTCTTCCGGATCGAGGCGGCCCTGCTCCATGGAGGGGAGGAGAGGCTCGACGTAGTCGCAGATCTTCGTGCACGTCCTGCGCAGAGGGCAGTACCTGCAGATCTTCTCTTCGACCAGTTCCAGGGGGCGGATCTGTTCCACGTTCGAACCCGAGCTGCTCTCCAGTGCGGCCTCGTCTCCTCCGCGCCTCCGGCCGGGCCGGGGACGGGCCAGCATCGCCGTTTCCGAGTGTGCCCGCCGTCTCCCGCGCCGGCCGGCGGGCGCGCGCTCGAGGGTTCCCCCGAGGGCTCGGCGCCAAGGGCCCGGGAGGCCGCCGGGCACCCCGTCTTCACGGCTTCACCGGTGGGGTGCCAGAGGCCGTTTCGCCGGGTCCTTGCCCCGCAAAGCCGCGCAGGACAGGCGGACACGTTCACGGTCTGCACCCAAACCTATCACAGGCGAGCCGCCCCTGTCAAAGTCCCTGCGCTCCGCAAGGGGGCTCTGAGGACCGGCAGGGGCGCCCGCGCCGCTTCGCTGAAGAGCGCGTCGCTGAGGAAGCGCCGGTGCTTGTTCCTCCTTTCGGATCGCAGGGGCAGGGGATAGAATCGACTCCGCAACAGTGGAGGAAGGGCGGCGCGGCCGGGCGGCCGCATCGCCGACTGGACACGAGGAGATCCGCCATGGGAAGTCTATCGAGCGCCCGGGCTGCCGGCCGCCAGCCGGGACATCTGCGCTTTCCCGCGCTCCGCTGGCTGGCTCTCGCCGTCGCGTTCGCTGCCCCCTCGCTGGCGGCGCAGCAGGGCGGGGACGGCGAGCTCACCGGGGAGGGATACCGATTCCTGCTGAGGGATGTCGAGGCGTGTCCCGGAGAGCTCTTCACGATGGCCGTCGAGGGCCAGCACGAGACGTCGGTGCAGGGCTTCTCGCTGGCGGCGCGCTACCCGTCGGACTCCATGACGATCCTCGGCGTGCACGCTCGCGACACGATCGTGGAGGCGGTGGGGACCGATTACATCGAGGTGAAGATCTCGCCGGCGGAGGGTGTGCTCGTCGTCGGAGTCCTGGTCGATGTGAGCCCCCCTTTCGAGGGGAATGTGATCCCGCCGTACATCCATCCCCTGCCTTTTCTCTACGTGGAGGCCCGTCTGGGTCCGGCCGTGGAGGACGACCTCGTCGTGCGGCTGGAGGACGGTCTCTCCATGCCACCGATCTACAACGTCTTCGTGGTGGACAACACGGCGGTGCCCGTCGATGAGCTCACGGAGGGGCGCGTACGACTGCCCTACGCCGAGGTCCCCGCGTTTCTGCGCGGCGACGCCAACCTGGACGGGGCGCGCGACATCTCCGATGCGATCGCGATCCTCGCCTACCAGTTCTCCGGAGGGGAGCGGCTCGAGTGCCGCGATGCAGCCGATGCCAATGATGACTACTTCCTCGACGTCAGCGACGCGATCTACCTCCTCGGCTTTCTCTTCGTCGGGAGCCCGCCGCCGCCGCCTCCCGGCCCTGCGCCGGGCATCGATCCGACCCCCGGCGGTCTGGGATGCGAGTGCCCGCTGGGGTGGATCCGCGTCCTGCGCTAGCCGGGACGCTCCCCGCGCCGCAGAGGAGCGCGCGCGACTAGCCGTCTGTTAGCATCGGCGCCGCGATTCCCGCAGGCGGCACCCCGCGGCCCCGGCTCCGGTGTGGTACCATCGCCGATCGACCCGGATCGAAGCGCCGGGGGACTCCGCTGCGGCACGCCGCGCCCGCGGGCCAGGGGCTCGCACCGCCGCCGCGACAACCTCCTTCCTTTCGAAGGATCAGCCATGCCAGCCATGAGAAGAACACAGCTCTTGCTCGCTCTCCTCCTCCCATGGGGAGATCCTGCCCCCTCCCAGGATGTCGAGCTGGCGCTCGAGCCGCACAGCTCAGCGGTCCGGATCTGCGACGATCTCGCCATCGATGTGATCGCGCGCAATGTCACCGCCGGGCTGAGCGGCTACCAGCTCTTCCTGCGCTTTCCCGCCGATCACTTCGACGCCCTTCGCTTCGAGCCGGAATCCGTGGATGCCACGTTCTTCAGCGTCGGCCCGCCTCCCTTCGGCACCGGATTCGCTCCCTGCGAGGCAGGCGGAGTCGACCCGTGGGACGATGCGGCGGGAGAGGATGTGCTGGCCATAGCGGCCACCGTGATCCGCCACGACGAGGGAGCTGCGGGCACTCCGGTGGCGGGGGACGAGGTGCTGCTCGGCAGGTTCGTCTTCGCGCCGCGCGCCGCGGCCTCGGCCGAGGAGGCGGTGTTCTCGCTCAACGAGGAGATCTGCTGGACGTTCGTCGAGCAGACGACGCTCCTGTTCGACGCCCAGGGCGAAGCCATCGATTTCGTCGCCCCTCCTCCGGTCTCCACTGCGGTCCTCGACATCCAGGGGCTCGTCGAGGATCTCACCTGCGAGCGGACGGAGACCGAGGAGGTGACGCTGCGGTGGTCGCTGCCGCTCGGCTTCGACGCCGAGGCCATCCGCGTCTATCGAGATGGCTCGCCGATCGAAGATCTCCCGCCGCAGGCCGCGTCCTTCGTCGATTCCGGCGCGGCAGGGCTTGGCGACATCACCTACGAGGTGATCGCCGTCCAGGGGGGAGGGCTCGAGTCCTGCCGATCCGCCCTCTGCAGGATCACCCTCGAGATGCCTTTCCGCCGCGGCGATGTGACCATCGACGGCGCGGTGAACATCAGCGATCCCGTCGCGGCGCTGTTCCACCTCTTCCAGGCGACCAGCATCGACTGCGCTGACGCGGCGGACTTCAACGACGATGGCCTGCTGAACATCAGCGACCCCATCTTCGGCCTGAACTACCTCTTCAGCAGCGGGCAGCAGCCTCCCGAGCCCTTCGAGGCGATCGGGGAGGATCCCACCCCCGACGATCTCGGCTGCGCGCGCTATTCGGCGCGTTCCTGAGAGAGCTTCGGAGGTCAGAGCTCTCCGCCAGCCGGCCCCCGAAACCGATCGAGCCCTGTCCCTCTCGCCGCACTTCGCTCGCCGCTGCGCCGTGCGCCCCATGCATTCGGCGCGGCCTCCTCACGCGCACAACGGCCTGAAACGGGCCCATCGGGCTCGTTCTTCACGCATTGCCCTCGTCGAGATCCGCGGGGTCGACTCCCGCGATGCCGCGCTCGCCCCGCGTCCGGCCGGCGTCCCTGCGGGGGCGAAGCGCTGCCGCGAGCGGGCGGCGGAAACAGCGGTGGTGCTGCTCCCGGCTCACCACAACCGGTGGTGGGTGGGGATTTTCAGAAAAAAGAGCCATTGACAAGCGCATTTTCCAGGGGCATCGTGGCGGGAAATGGTTTGTTGAGGACGAAAATGGGAGTATGTGGGAGACGACTCCCAACCTGGCGCCGGGAGGGTCCCGTCGCCGAGGAGACGGATACAAAGAGAGAGAGTCGATGATCCAGCGCCGGTCCGCACGACCCGTCGAGAGCCCCCGGAAGAGGAGCCGGGGGGAGGAGCTTCGACGGGAGCTCGCGCGACGAGAGGGGAAGAGAGGCCGGCACGGGGGGCAGTCGCCGGGAGGTGGAGAAGGTGGTGGAGTCCGGCGGAGGACCGGCATCAGCTTCTTCGCGCCCCGGGTCTCTGGCTGCCCGCGGGGCGGGCGATGGGGAAGAGGATGCCCGTGGACCTCCGGGCCTGACCGCAGCGGGTCCTGAAGGTCCGGAAAAGAAGGAGAGAGAAGGCTCTTGGTGTTGGGATCGAGGTCGTTCCGGCTCCTTGGCCGGCCGGAACGACCGAGACCCGTGCGACCGGTGGATGCATCCGCCTCGTGGGTGGATCGTCGCCTCAAGGGACCCTCGCGATGTACCAGGGAGAATACGAGTGCACGCTCGACGACAAGAACCGCGTCGTCCTCCCGGCCGGTCTCCGCAAAGGCAAGCCCGAGGCTCGTCTCAGCGAGGGCTTCACCCTGGCGATCGGCGGCAAAGGGCAGTGCCTCGAACTCCACCTGATGCAGGACTGGAAGGAACGCATCGACGACGAACTGTCCCGCTACTCCCCGCAGAACGAAGCGGCCCAGGAGTATTTCCGGGACATCATCCCGTCCGCCTTCGAAGTCTTCCTCGACAAGAATTACCGATTCGTGATTCCCGAGGCAAGAAAAAAGGATGCCGGTATCGGCAAGGAGGTCGTCTTCATCGGCATGTGGCACCGGATCGAGATTTGGGACAAGCAGCGCTGGGAGGAGCGGCGGACGAGCCGCGCCGGAAAGCAGACGCCGCCGACTCCCGATTACGACAGGCCGCCGGCCGCGGGGAATTGAGTGCGGGATTTCACAAGTTCTTGTGCACCTGGCCGGCGATTTCGCCCAGGCAGCCTTCGCGTCTTCCCTGACCGCGGAGGAGATTTGCACGACAATTTGTGAAACGCCGCACTGAGCGGGACCTCCCGGCTGGAG